>DASQLS010000284.1:0-10729 GCA_035629915.1 Candidatus Limnocylindrales bacterium
GGGCGCCCAGGAAGCCCACGAGGCGATCCGGCCGACGAGCTTCTCCCGCGACCCGGACAGCCTCGCCAGCGTCCTCCCGCCCGAGGAGCTCAAGCTCTACCGGCTTATCTGGCAGCGCGCGCTGGCGTCGCAGATGGCCGAAAAGGAGCTCGAGACGACGACCGTCGAGCTGAAGGCCGACCCGTACGACCTGCGCGCGAGCGCCACTCGGACGCTTTTCGACGGATTTGCCGCGGTCTACACCGAGGGATTCGACGACACGACCGAGGAAGAGGAGCGCCGGCTGCCGGAGCTGCAGGAGGGCGAACGCACCAGCGTGGCGGACGTGACGCCAAATCAGCACTTCACCCAGCCGCCGCCGCGCTATACCGAGGCGTCGCTGATCAAGGCGCTCGAGGAGCGCGGCATTGGCCGGCCGTCGACCTACGCCGCGACCATCTCGACGATCATCGATCGTGGCTACGTGACCGTGGTCGAGCGGCGGCTGCAGCCCGAGTACGTCGGCGAAGTGGTCACCGACCTGCTGGTCGAGCACTTCGGCGATTTCGTCGACTACGACTTCACCGCACGGATGGAGGAGGGCCTCGACGAGGTCGCCAGCGGCAAACGCGAGTGGGTGCCGCTGCTGCGCGAGTTCTACGACCCGTTCGTCGAGCTCGTCAGCCTCAAGAGCGACGAGCTGAAGCGCTCCGATTTCACGACCGAGGAAACCGACGAGGTCTGCTCGGAAGGCCACCCGATGGTCATCCGTCTTGGACGCAACGGCCGCTTCCTCGCCTGCTCGAAGTACCCGGAACACAAGGAGACGCGGCCACTCCCCGGCGAGGAGGCCGAGCAGGCAGCTGTCGAGGGCGTCGGCGAAGTTTGTCCGCAGTGCAACGAGGGCACGCTCGTCGCCCGACGCGGCCGATTCGGTGCATTCGCCGGGTGCTCGCGCTATCCGGACTGCAATTACATCCGCAAGACGGGGCCGCCGCCGCCCGAGCCTCTCGCTTTCGAGGTGGCATGTCCCAAGTGCGGCGAGGGCCACCTCACCGCGCGCCGAGCGCGACGGACGGGTTCCGTGTTCTACGGCTGCTCGCGCTATCCCAAGTGCGACTTCACATCGTCGCGCGAGCCGGTCGGCGCGCTGCACGACGCGGACGACGGCCCTGTGGCGCGCGAAGGGGAGGGCGGCATCTGCCTCAAGTGCGGCGCGCCGGTCGATCTGCCCGAGGTCGTCATCCCCGGCGTGAAGCTGGCTGGCGGCGATCCCAACCCTGAAGCGCTCGTCTCGTCGCGCCGCGGTGGCCGAAGGCCGCCGAGTGGCGGCGCGAGCAAGGGAGGAGCGGCGACCAACGGCCGCCGACGGCCGAAGCGAGCTGCTTGAATACGGCCGCGGCGTGAACGACCGACTCGCGCAAGACGAGTCGGACGGCGCACGGGCCCTCGACTCATTCCTGCGCCGCCTGGCCGCTCGTGACTCGTCCGAGCACACGCTGCGCTCGTATCGAACCGCGATCAACCAATACCTCGAGTTCCTCGATCTGCGTGGCGTAGATTGGCGCGAGCCACCGCGGCCGCTGATCCGCGGCTACATGGCCGAGCTCGCCGAGCGTGGGCTGGCCAAGAGATCGGTCGGCAGCCGGCTCGCCGCGCTCCGCTCGTTCTATCGCTACGCCCGTCGAGAGGGGCTCGTGCAGGCCGATCCGTGGTCGGCCGCGCTGACTCCCCGTCAACCTAGGCGCTTGCCGGCGGTTCTCGCCGTGGACGACGTCGAGCGGCTGATCGACGAGGCGCCCGGCTCGACCGACAACAGGGCACTCGCGTTACGTGATCTGGCCATGGTCGAGACTGCCTACGCCGCAGGGCTGCGCATCAGCGAGCTCGCCGCGGCGCGGCTGGCCGACCTCGATCTGAACCGCGGCGAGCTGCGCGTGACCGGCAAGGGCCGCAAGGAGCGCGTCACCTTGCTCGGCGCTCCGGCCCGCTCGGCGCTCGATGCGTACCTGCGCGAGGGTCGGCCGAAGCTGATGGACAAGGGGAGCACGCCCGAAACTGGCGTCATCTTCCTCAACTCGAAGGGCGTGCCGCTCGGCGTGCGCGGCATCCGCTACCGGCTCGATCGACTGATGCGCGCGGCCGGCGCGCCATCCGGATCGTCGCCGCACACGCTCCGCCACTCGTTCGCCAGCCACCTGCTCGAGGGTGGCGCGGATCTGCGCGTGGTCCAGGAGCTGCTCGGCCACGAGAGCCTCGGCACGACCCAGATCTACACCCACGTCTCCCCGACGCGGCTGCGCAGCGCATATCGCGCCGCCCATCCACGCTCCCAGCGGAACGCCGGTACGTCCTCGCCGTGACCGCCGCTCGCCATCTGGCGCGCGCCGGACTCATCGTCGCCGCTGCCTTCTTCCTGTCGCGCGTCCTGGGCTGGGTGCGCCTCGTGGTGATCACCAACATGTTCGGCGCCGGTGCCGATCTCGACGCCTACTTCGCTGCGTTCCGGCTTCCAGACGCGATCTTCGAGCTGGTCGCGGCCGGCGCTCTGTCGTCGGCGATGATCCCGGTGCTCGCCGGGCTCTACCAGCGCGACGAAGAGGCCCGTGCCTGGCGCGTCGTTTCGACCGTCCTCAACGTGATGCTCGTCGCGCTGATAGTGCTCGCGGTCATCGTCGGCATCTTCGCGCCGGTGATCGTGCCCCTGATCGTGCCCGGGTTCGATGCAGCGCAGAAGGAGCTGACCGTCGAGCTGACGCGGATCATGCTCGCCTCGCCGATCCTGCTGGCAATGGGCGCCGTGGCTTCATCGGTGCTCAACTCGCGCGGCCGCTTTGCCGCGGCCGCGCTCGCCCCGTCGGTTTACAACCTCGCGATCATCGGCGCGGCGATCATGCTCGGCCCGATCCTGGGCGTAGTGGGACTTGCCATTGGTGTCGTCATCGGCGGCCTGTTCCACGTGCTGGTCCAGCTGCCGGCGCTGTTCAGGACCGGCTTCAAGCCATCGTCACGCATCGACCTTTCGGACACTCAATCGCGCCAGGTGCTGAGGCTGATGGCGCCGCGGGCCATCGGTTTGGGCGCGAACCAGGTCACGTTCATCGTCGCCACCCTGCTCGCAACCGGGGTCGGCCTGGGGGCCGTCACGAGCTACACGATTGCCTGGACGGTGATGCTGATTCCGCTCGGCGTTCTCGTCTTCCCGCTCGGCGTCGTCCTGCTGCCCGCGATGTCGCGCGCGGTCGCCGCGGAGTCGACGCGCGAGTTTGGCGAGCTCGTCGTTCGCTCTGTGCGGCTGCTTCTCTACATGAGCCTGTTCGTGACCGCCGTCGGCATCGTCCTGCGCGAGCAGACCATCGCGCTGCTCTTTGGCCGCGGCCTGGATCCGGCGGCGATCGCGATGACGGCCGACACGCTCGGCGTCCTGCTCCTCGGTCTGGGCGGCTATTCGATGGTCGTCGTCTTTGCACGTGCCTTCTACAGCGGCCAGGACACCAGGACGCCGGTGCTCACCGCACTGACCGACATGACCGTGGCGATCACCATCAGCGTGCTCACCGTCGGCAGCCTCGGCCTGCAGGGCATTGCGCTCGGCCTCGCCGCGGGCGGCTGGACCGAAGCGATCGCGCTCGGCTTCATGCTCTGGCGACGGACGCCGGGAGCGGGCGTTGAAAGGATCGTTCGGCCGCTGTTCCTGTTCGCCATAGGCTCGGCGATTGCCGGCGCGGCGGCCTATGCGATCGTGCTGCTGACCGATCCGCTCGTAGGGCCTGATCCGGGAGCCGTGGCGCTTTTTGGACAGATCGTCGTCGCAGGGGGAGGGGCCATGATCGTCTACGCGATATACACCCTGCTGCTTCGGATACCGGAGCTGCAACAGTCGGTGGAGCTCGTGCGATCGATGTTCAGACGATGACTCTCGAATCAAGGCCGCTCGGCGATCTTGTGCGCGACCTCGAGCAGCGCGGAATGCTGCGCAGCGTGCTGGCGCCACCGGGAGTGCCACTCGCCGCGGTCGAGGTCCGCGGCGTCGCCTTCGATTCGCGCGCAGCGCAACCCGGGACGCTCTTCGTGGCCGTGCCCGGTGCAGAGGCCGACGGCCACGACTTCGCGGCGGCCGCGGTGCACAGCGGAGCGTCGGCCGTCATTGCCGAGCGCGCCATCGCACGACTCGGAGTGCCGCAGATCCTGGTCGGCTCGTCACGTTCGTCGCTCGCGCTGGCATCGGCCTGGGTGAACGGCCATCCGAGCCACTCGCTCGGCGTGGTCGGCGTCACGGGCACGGACGGCAAGACGACGACCTCGTACCTGGTCCGCGCGATGCTCGCCGAGTGCGGGCTGCCGGCGGGGCTGATCAGCACGATCGAGTCGATCGTCGGCGGCGAGAGTCGCGGTTACTCGGGCAAGACGACGCCGGAAGCGCCACTCATCCAGTCTGACCTGCGCGCGATGGTCGATGCCGGCGACCGATTTGCCGTCGTCGAGTCGACCTCGCACGGCCTTGCCCTCGAGCGCGTCGCCCAGGTTGCCTACGACGTGGCGGTGCTGACCAACATCACACACGAGCATCTCGACCTGCACGGCACCTTCGAGGCCTACGTCGCGGCCAAGCGCTCGCTCTTCGACCGCCTTGCAGTCACGGCCGACAACCCGGCCAAGGGCTGGCCGAAGTCGGCGGTTATCAACGCGCAGGACGAACGCGCCGACGACTTCGTCCAGGCCTCGCGTCGTGCCGGCGCCGAGGTGCTCACTTATGCCGTCGATCCCGAGGTAGCTGCCGACCTGGTCGCGGTGGCCGTCCGAGACACTGCCGATGGCCTCCGAATGCGTGTCCGGACACCGCGCTGGGAGAACGAGGTCGAAGTGCGGCTCGTCGGCCGCTTCAACGCATTCAACGCGCTGGCAGCGCTCGCGGTCGGCGAGGCGCTCGGCCTGGATCCCGATTCGATGCGGCGCGGAGTTGCTTCGCTCGACCACGTCGCCGGGCGGATGGTGCCGATCGACGAAGGGCAGCCGTTCGGCGTCTACGTGGACTTCGCCCACACGCCCGGCGCACTTGCCGCGGCGCTCGATGGACTCGCCCCGATAGCGGCCGCGCGCGGTGGCGGACTGATTTCGCTGTTCGGGTCGCCGGGCGCGCGCGACATCGCCAAGCGGCCGATGATGGGCCGCGCCGCCGGCGAGCGGTCGCACATCGTGGTTCTCACCGAGGACGATCCGCGCAACGACGATCGGATGACGATCCTCGAGGAGATGGCGGTCGGCGCGGAGGAAGCCGGTCGGCGGCGCGATCGTGACCTGTTCCTGATCCCCGATCGCGAGGAGGCCATCCATCGTGCGATGGAGCTGGCGCGCCCGGGCGATGTCGTGCTGCTCGCCGGCAAGGGCCACGAACCGACGCTGGCGCGTGCCGAAGGCCCAATCCCGTGGGACGAGGCCGCGCTCGCTCGGGCCGCCCTCGCCGATCTCGGCTTCTCGAAGCGCTGACCGTGGCAGCGCGAGTTTCGACGCTGCTGGCAATAGCGGTCCTCGTCGGCTCGGCCTGCTCGGGCACGATTTCACCGACCGCGACGAACCCAGCGCCCAGCCCTCCCGGCTCAACCGCCACCGCCATGGGCTCGCCTTTCGTCACGCCGGACCCTTCGCCAACCCCGCCAGGGACTCCGACCCCAAGCGAGACGGGCTCCTCCCGGCCGTCGTCGATTGAGATTGACGCCGATGAAGTCGTTCTCCCGCTTCCGGGCATCGGGTCGATCGCCGTGTGGGGCCCGGTCGCCTGGTACACGGCGCCGGACAGCCATAGGGTGTATCGGGTCGACTTCGAGGATGGCGCGATCGATGTCGTGGCCGAGGCCGGTCGCGGCTATCCGTCGAGCATCGACGCGAACGAGCTGTCGGTTGCCTGGACGGAATGGGTGCCCAAGCCCGGTCGCCACTCGAGCTGGCGGGTCATGAGCCAGGTTGCCGACGGCGACTCGCCGCAGGCAATCGTGATCGACGAATCGACCGATACGCGCACGGGGTCGTTGTACGACATCTCATCTGTGCTCGATTTGAACGGCGACGCAATCGCCTACACCTCCGGCGCTCCGACAACCGACAACCCGCTCGCTTCGGAAATCCGCTACGGCAATCTCCGGCAGGATGAGCCGTTCCATCAGTTCGAGACGGATCTCGTTCCGTACGACGTGGCGATCGGCGAGTCAGGCGTCCTGTACAGCATCGGCTCGGTGGACCCGGAGGCCTTTGGGGAGATAGTCGACCCGAAGCTGATGATCTACGGCGCCGGATCGGATGCGCCGCAGCCGGTAGCCGATGATGCGCTCAGCGTCGCGCTCGACGGCGCTCGAATGGTGTGGGCTTCAGGCGACCAGGTACTGACAGCGATCGTCGGAGCCACGGAACACACGGTCTTGAGTGAGTCTGTCAGCGACAGTTCGCTTCCGGTCGCGGCCGCAGAAGGACTCGTGACGTGGAGCGAGGTGGCTCCGGACGGCCGTCACCTGTTGAAGATCTGGAATTCGGAGAGTGGCGCTACCTACCAGGCCGACGAAAGCAGCTCGCCCCTGCTCGCCAGCATCGGCGGCGGCTGGCTGGCATGGAACAACGAGTCGGCCGTAAAGGCCGTATCACTCGAGGAGCTGCGCGCGGCGTTCTGACGAAGCGCCGCATTGGCCACGGACACCGCCTCGGCCCCCAGAGCGTCTGCAAGCGCGTCGGCCATCGGGTTGACGTTAACCCGGCCGAGATTGGTGACCACGGCCACCGTCACGCCGCTATCGGGGTAGTGCCACATCGCCGCGTCGAAGCCGCGCAGCGAACCGGTGTGACCGATCATGCCCCGGCCGTTCTTGACCCTGTAGCGCGTGCCGAGGCCGTACGTGCCGTCGGCGTACGGGGAGTACCCAAAGTCTGTCATCTGGGCGAGCGAGGCGGGGCTCAGCACTGACCCGCCGTAAAGCGCGGCGCACCACTTGGCCACGTCACGCGCGCTCGACACCATCCCGCCGGCGGCCCAGGCAACGGTCGCCGCCGAGATCGTCGGCTGGTAGCCGGTCGAGTCCGACCATTCCTTCCAGACGCCCGACTTGTACAGGTAGCCCTGGGCTGAGCCGGCCGGTGGCGGACCGTCACCCTGGAAGTAGGTCTTCCGCAAACCGAGCGGCGTCAGGAAGCGCTGGCGAAGCACGGTGCCGAGGCTCTTGCCCGTCTCGGCTTCGATCACCAGCCCGAGCAGGATGAATCCCGTGTTCGAGTAGCGAAACCCTTCGCCCGGCGCGAAGTCGGGTGCGTGCCCGAACTCGTCGAGGATCTCCTGCGGCGTCCACGCATGGCCCTTGTCGGTCACGAAGACGCGCCGGTTGTAGGTCGAATGCTCGAAGTAGTTGAAGACGCCGCTGGTGTGGCTGAGCAGGTGGCGGAGGGTTATCTGGTCGGCGCGTGGGTAGTCGGGTAGCCAGTTCGCCAGCGGATCGTCGATCGACAGTGCGCCTTCCTCGGCGAGCTTCATGATCGCGGCCGTCACGTAGGTCTTGGTGATCGAGCCGACGACGAATGGCGTCTTGGGCGTCGCCAGCTTGTCCGGGTTCATCTGGCCGAGGCCGCTGCCCGCCTTCCATATGCTGCCGTCGGGGAAGATCACCGCCGCCGCGGCGCCCGGAATGTGCAGGCTGGTCCGCTGCTGATTGAGCACGGCACGCAGCTCGGCGGCCGAAGTTTCCGCCATCGTCGCGGCCGAGATACGCGCCGGCATAGTCGCGCCGAGGGCCGTGACCGTCGCCGACCGGCTGGCCGCCTCGCCAGAGCCACGCACGACGACCGCGGCCAGCGCGTCGATCGTCGGATTGGCGTCGATCCGGCCGCGGTTGGTGAGCGTGACGATGGTCATGTTCGACTCTTTGAAGTGCCACATCGCCGCCGCGTAGCCGCGAATCGAGCCCGTGTGGCCGAACATCCGCTCGCCCGCGAATTCGCGGCTTCGGGTGCCCAGACCGTACGTCTCGTCGGTGCGCGGGTAGTAGGTCCAGTTCTCCATCTGGGCCAGCGAGTCCGGGCTCACCACGTGTCCGCCGTACAGGGCGTCACCCCAGATAGCCATGTCCCGCGCGCTGCCGGCTATCGCGCCCGCCGCCCAGGCCACGGTGGCGGCCGACACAGTGGGCTGGTAGTCGGTTTCGTCGTCGACGACGCGGAACCCGGTTGGTCGGAGCAGATAGCCCGCGGCCGCACTTGGTGGCGGCGGACCGTTGCCCTGGAAATAGGTGTCGGCGAGTCCGAGCGGCTCGAAGTAGCGCTCGACGAGCACGTCGCCCAGTGGCTGGCCGGTGATCTGCTCGATGATCAGGCCGAGCAGGATGAAGTTGGTGTTGCTGTAGTGGTAGTCCGTTCCCGGCTCGAAGTACGGCTCGAGCACGAACGTGTCGAGGATCTCTTGGGGCGTCCACGAGTGGCCGCGCATCGTGCCGAAAACCTGCAGGTCGTAGGTCGGATGCTCGAAGTAGTTGTAGATGCCGCTTCGGTGGTTGAGCAGCTGACGGACGGTGATGTTCGCGGCGTTGGGGTAGTCGGGCAGCCAGGTCGAGATCGGCTCTTCCAGTGACAGCTGCCCTTCGTCATGGAGCTGCATCACGGCGGCCGTCACGAAGGTCTTGGTGATCGAGCCGACCACGAACGGCGTGTCGCCTGTCGCCGCTTCCTGAGGTTCGAGACGCGCGTCGCCGCTGCCGCCGGTCCAGATGCTGCCGTCGGGAAAGATCACCGCGGCGCCGATGCCTGGGATGTTGCGCTCCGTTCGATGCTCGTCGAGCGCCGCCTGGAGATCGGCGCCGAGCTCGGCTGCGAGGCCCACGTCGGGCATCGGGCTGCGCGCCGGCGTCGCTGTGCCGGGCACGCGCGTCGGTGTCGGCAGCGCGGGGGTCGGCGTGGAGCCCGGGGTTTCGGTTGCCGAGGGGTCAGTTGGAGTTGGGCTGTCGGTGGGCCCAGGGTCGTCGGTCGGCCCCGAGCTGTCTGTCGGCCCAGGGGAGTCGATTGGCGAGGCGCTGGGAACGGCCGTCGGCAGTGTGCTGGCGACGGGTGTCGGCGACGGTGTCGCCTGGGGCTGCGCCGAGCACGCGACGAGCAGCACGGCGAGTGCCAGGGACAGAAGGCGCAGAACGGACTTGGACATCGGCTCCCGAGGACTATTTGGCGCTGTCAACGGTCCTGGGGGCACGCCGGAACCGAACAGACATCAAGTTACACTGAACAGCGCGATGTCCATCGAGCCATTGACCCCGCCGCGGGAGAGTGGGGCGGGTACGAGCACCCGTCAGAAAGCCGGACGAGCCCTTTCGTTCGGCTATAGCCGCCGCGCGCTCAACGCAGCCGAGCGGAGACTCGAAGCGGAGCTCGTGGCGCACCACCCGACGGCCGACCTGGCCAAGGTCCGCGAGGCGTGGCAGTTCGCGATCGAGGCGCACAGCTCGCAACGGCGGGCGAGTGGCGAGCCGTACGTGACCCATCCATTGGCCGTGGCACGCACGCTGGCCGAGCTCGGACTCGACCCGGAGACGATCCAGGCCGCGCTGCTGCACGACATTCCCGAGGACACCGAGTACCAGCTGAGCGACATCGAGGAGCGCTTCGGCGGTGGCGTGGCGCAGCTCGTCGACGGCGTGACCAAGCTGTCCAAGTTCGGGGCGCGCCGAACGCAGGAGGAGCAGCAGGCCGAAAACATCCGCAAGATGCTGCTGGCGATGGCGGAGGACGTCCGCGTCGTGCTCATCAAGCTCGCCGACCGGCTGCACAACATGCGCACCATCTCGGCGCTGCCGCCCGAGAAGCAGAAGCGCATCGCACGGGTCACGGCCGAGATCTACGCGCCACTGGCGGAGCGACTCGGCATCTGGCAGATCAAGTGGGAGCTTGAGGACCTTTCGTTCAAGGTCCTCGAGCCGGACGAGTACAAGCACCTCGCCGAGCAGCTCGAGGCCCACCGCCGCGAGCGCGAGGCGTACGTCAAGCGGGCGATGGTCGTGCTGAACGACGCGCTGGCCAAGGTGCACATCACCGCCGAGCTCTCCGGGCGGCCAAAGCACATCAGCAGCATCTGGAAAAAGATGCAGCGCAAGGGCGCCAACCTGGACGAGATATACGACGTCCACGCGATTCGCGTGCTCGTCGACGAGGTCCCCGACTGCTACGCGGCGCTCGGCGTCGTTCATTCGATGTGGCGGCCGATCCCCAACCAGTTCGACGACTACATCGCCGTGCCCAAGGCGAACGGCTACCAGAGCCTGCACACCGCGGTCATCGCGCTTGATGGCAAGCCACTCGAGGTCCAGATCCGGACCCACGCCATGCACCGGGTGAGCGAGATGGGCATTGCCGCCCACTGGCGCTACAAGGAAGGCGGCAAGGTCGACAAGAGCTACGACGCCAAGCTCGCCTGGGTGCGTCAACTGATGGACTGGCAGCGCGACGTATCCGACGCGACCGAGTTCGTCGAAGGCCTGAAGCTGGACCTCTTCCAGGATCAGGTTTTCGTTTTTACGCCACGCGGCGATGTCAAGGATCTCCCCGCCGATTCGACGCCGCTCGACTTCGCATATCGGATCCACACCGACGTCGGCCACTCGTGCATCGGCGCCAAAGTCAACAACCGCCTCGTGCCGCTCGACTACACGCTGCAGAACGGCGACATCGTCGAGATCGTGACCACCAAGGCCGCACACGGCCCGTCCCGAGACTGGCTGAAGATCGTCCAGACCGG
>DASQLS010000285.1:0-2899 GCA_035629915.1 Candidatus Limnocylindrales bacterium
CGACCGTGTTGAGTCGCTGGCCGACATCAGCCGGCCGCAGGGCGGACCTGTTCAGCCACAGGGAGTGCGGCACATGGGCCACGCCGGCATGCGCCGGCAAGGCTGAGCGCTCGGGCCCGTCGGGCCTCGGGTGAAGCGAGACGCTAGGTGGTCGGCTTCTGCTTGGCGACCCGGCGCGCTTCTTGCCGCTCGTCGCGCCGCTTGGCGCGCTCGTTCGCCTCCTGATCTGCACGTCGCGCGCGACCACGCTCCTGCATGCCGCGCAGGAAATCGCGATACCAGGCCGCGAAGGCCGCCGCGAACGTGCCGTAAAGGGCGCCGTTCATGATCAGCAGGAAGAGCTGGGTGGCGAACGCGGTCGGTGTGGTTACGAGGCTCGGCGGAATGAACGCAATGAACCACAGGAAGCCGGCGATGACGCCGTACAGCAGGCCGATCAGCCACGAAGCACGGGGCGCAATGAAACCGGCGATGAAGAACGTGAACAGCGCCGGCGGGACGTAGAAGAACTGCAGGTACAGATCGGCCAACGCGAGCGGCTCGGCAGTCAGCGAGGGCAGCACGAGGACGATGCCCGTGCCGATGACGAGCAGCAGGAGTGGCAGCCAGAGCAGCTTTCGCGTGCGCAGGATGGTCGGCAGCGCCCGGATGTCCTCGCGGAAGTTCGGCATCTTGAACATGCGCTGCCGTTCGGCAGGTGGCGTCGCCGTCGCCGTCGTCTCGTCTGAATCGAGCAGATCGTCAGCGCCCTCTTCGGTCGGCTGATCGGCACGCAAGCTCGCTCGGGTACGACGACGGGCTTCTGATCGGGCTGTGTCTTTGGCGCGAGCCAACGCAAGGTCTCCTTCGGGGAACGGGGGCTGCCAAGCATGCTAGCAAATCGACCTGTGAGGCCACTGATAAGCGGCCGATAAGCGGCAGCAAAGTCGGTCCCGCCAGACTGGTCCATCGAGCTCGCCGTTGTCGCCGTTTGTCCGCCACTGCCCGCCCTGCAGCTGGATGGCCGGTCATGTCGGATGCGCGTTGGGATCGTCTTTTCAACCTGGGATTGCTCGTTGCCCTGATGGGCGTCATTGGGCTCGCGTTTCGCCCGGCCGCGGCGCTTGCCCAGGCCGTGTCGTGGCCGCCCAGCGGGGGCCTGCTCGTGTCGGAGGTCGTCACCGGCGGCGCGAGTGCGTCCGACGAGTTCGTCGAGCTGTACAACGCGTCAGCTTCCGCCCTAGATCTCGGCGGCCTCGAGCTCGTATACGTGACGGCCAGCGGCTCGACCGTGACGCGCAAGCAGACGTGGACGCAGCAAATCGTCCCCGCGCATCGCCACCTGTTGATCGCCAACGCCAC
Source organism: Candidatus Limnocylindrales bacterium (assembly GCA_035629915.1). Classification (GTDB taxonomy): domain Bacteria; phylum Chloroflexota; class Limnocylindria; order Limnocylindrales; family CSP1-4; genus JALYGJ01. Next base: position 1,342 of record DASQLS010000285.1, read on the forward strand.
CGGAACCTGGGCTGCCGGCGCCGATGGCACGTACACGGGCGGTTTCGCGGCGTCGGGGGGCAGCATTGCGCTGCGCACGCTCGGCGGCGTTGTAATCGATGCGATCAGCTGGGGCGACGCTTCGAGCACTTTCGTCGAGGGAGCGCCAGCTGCTGCGCCTGCGGCCGGTTCGAGTCTCGAGCGGCGGCCCGGCGGCAGTCTCGGCAACGCCATGGACTCGAACGACAACCTGGCCGACCTGCGCATCGAGGCCAGTCCGGCCGCTCACAATCTCGCCGCGCCCGCGGTACCGGTCGTCTCGCCCACTCCAACGGCCACGGTCTCGCCGACGCCCACGGCTGCATCGTTGTGTCAAACGCTGCCCTTGGCCACTGCCCCTCCGGCATCGGCAGGCACGGAGTCCACGCCGCTCACCATCGGACAGGCGCGCTCTGTGGTGCCCGGAACGCTTGTCTCGACCAGCGGTCGACTGACCACGCCCGCGGGACTGATGGACGCCGGCCGAGGTGCGTTCGTCGAGGACGACCTGGCCGGAATCGCCGTGCACCTCGTCGCCGGAGATTGGCCGCCCGTGGCGATGGGCGACGTGCTGGCAGTGACCGGCACGATCGAGGCCCGCGCCGGGCAGACAACACTCGTCGTCGCCGATTCGGCGGCCATCGGCGTTGTTGAATCGGGCACACTTCCCGATCCGATCGAGGTCCCAACGGGCCTCGCCTGCGAACAGTTCGAGGGTCGATCGATCGCCGTCGAGGGGCTCGTCACGGCACCCGCGGCGAACACGACCGAGGGAATCGCCACCCTGATCGACGACGGTACCGGAGCGCTGAACGTGCTGGCAGCGCCCCTTGCCGGTGTTAACCCCGCTGATCTCCAGGTCGGATCACGCGTGCGCTTGAGCGGCGTTCTGGGCCAGCTCGATCTCGTCGGTGATGGCCTTGGCGGCTATCGGTTGCTGATCCGCGCCGCCGGCGACATCGTTGTGCTCGAGCCGGCAGCCACCAGCTCACCCACGCCGACACCCAGCCCGACACCGACGCCAACGGCGAGTCCGGTTTCGACTCCAACTCCAACGCCAGCCCCGACAGCGACACCAACCTCCACCCCGACGCCAACGCAAACACCGAGTCCGACTCCCTCGCCCACGCTTGTGCCGACCGCGGGCGCGATGTCCATCAGCGACGCGCGCGGACGGCCGGTCGCGGCCGAGGTCCGCGTCAGGGGTGTCGTGACCGCAATGCCCGGAGTGCTACTCGGCGATGAATCAATTGCCATCCAGGACGAGACGGGCGGCATATTGGTCCAATTGCCCGATGCCTCGCTGCCCGGGATGGGGCCTGGACGCGTCGTGGACGCTTCCGGCGTTCTGGCAGCGCCGTACGGAAATCTCGAGATCCGCTCCAGCGATGGTGGCATCACGTTGCTCGAGCAATCCAGCCAGCCCGCGCCGCGCAACCTCGACGTCGCCGATCTGGACGATGACACCGAGGGCGTGCTCGCCCGAATCTCGGTCACGGTCGATCGCGTCGAGGCGAGCTCGACTGGCAGCCTGACGCTG
>DASQLS010000286.1:0-2747 GCA_035629915.1 Candidatus Limnocylindrales bacterium
TTCGGGGTAGGTCACCTACGCGTTACTCAGCCGTCCGCCACTAGCTTCTCGAGCAAGCCCGAGAAGCCCGTTCGACTTGCATGTCTCATGCACGCCGCCAGCGTTTATCCTGAGCCAGGATCAAACTCTCCGACAAAGAACTGACCTTGCGGCCAGTTCAGATGGTTCGGGGTTTGCCCGCTCGCACTAGCTGTTTTCCTACCACTCTTCACTTGTTAAGGTGCAGCGCCCGTACCCTTCCCGGTACTCGGCACAGCCGTACATTGTGACAAGTCACAAAGGGGCCGTCAACCGTCCGGCACGGGATCTGGGGGCTCCGTGAGGAGCCGATCCGGGACGCCTTACGGCGACCGCGGAAGAGAGATATTAGCACGATCGCTGGATGCTGCACAACCCGTGCGTGGGCAGGCCCGGGCGAACCTGAACTAGCCAGTCCAGGAGTCTTCGGCGGGCCTTGACTCGACCGCGAACTAAGGCCACTCTGCGCGGGTGAGGCCCATCGGGATGGCCCGCGCCGTGGCGGTCATCGGTCTGACTGTGCTGCTGGCTGGATGCATCCAGCTCTCGCCGGCGAGCTCACCTCTGCCCGGCTCGAGTGAGACACCGGGTGGGCCACTCCCCTCCGGCGCGGCGGTTGTCTCTCAACCCCCGAATTCCGATGCGACCAAGAAACCTCGCCGGCCGAGGAGGTCGCCAACACCGCCCGCGGCCACGACCCCGACGGACACGACGGCGCCGACCACTGAGCCGACGCCCACCACAGCACCAACGGACACAACGGCACCGACCAATGGCGCTACGCCGGCGGCGACGACTTCCGGCGTTCCCGGCACGCTCCGACCGCTGCCGCCGCTTGACAATCTTCCGAGCTTCATCCTCGAGCCACCATTCGACCCGGAGCTCGACTACACCCTTCCGCCGAACTACGGCTCGGCCAGCCTGGGCACCGGCTTCACGCCCGACCCGTACTCGGTTGGCATGACACCGGGCGGCACGATCGACGTCTCGTACCTCGGCAGCAGCTGCGCCGGGTTCGCGACGCAGGCACCCGACATACGCGTCAACGTGTCCGGCGGCGGTGCGCTGCTTCGCTTCTACTTCATCGCCGCGAGCGCCGACACTACCTTGGTCGTCAACGATCCGTTCGGGAACTTCTACTGTGTCGACGACTCGTTCGCGACAGTGAACCCAACGATCGACTTCAACAATCCAGCCAACGGCAGTTACGACATCTGGATCGGCAGCTACGCGTCAGGCACGCTTGTACCGGGCACGTTCTACGTGACGGCAAACACCGCCAATCACCCCTAGCCCGCGGTAGGTCTGTCCGAGGCTAGAGCGGGCTTTCCTGGATGAGCAGGATCAGCGCCGCGGCGCTGACGAAGGACAAGAGGCCCAGCGCGATTGACGCGGGCTCGCCGAGGCCCACCGCCACGAGATAGATCAAAGCACCGATCAGCACGGCCGCGGTTGGCTTGATGAGCCTGATCAGGATCTCGAAGACGAGGTTGCTCACCTTTGGGTCACCGGTCGGCGACGTCGAACGCGCGCCGGCCCTGCATCGCCCGGACGAGGGTCACCTCGTCGGCGTACTCCAGGTCACCGCCGACCGGAATGCCGCGCGCGATCCTCGTTATGAGACCGACGTCGGCCGTCAGTCGCTCGGCGAGATACATGGCCGTTGCCTCGCCTTCGAGCGTCGGATTCGTTGCCAGAACGACTTCCTCGTACGCCTCACCGTCGCGGCAGCGCTGAGCGGCACGATCGAGCAGCTCGCGCACCTTCAGGCGGTCGGGCCCGATGCCGTCCATCGGTGAGATAGCTCCGTGGAGCACGTGATAGCGGCCCTTGAACGAGTGCGTCCGCTCGATCGCGAGCACGTCGAGTGGCTCTTCGACGACGCAGACTCGCCGCTCATCGCGTGACGGGTCGGCGCAGATCGGACACAGCGGGCCGGTGCTGATGTTGAAGCACGACTCGCAGTAGACGACCTCTTCGCGCACTGCGATCAGTGCCGCGGCCAGGGCTCGCGCCTCCCCTTCCGGGGCCCGAAGCAGGTGATACGTCAGCCGCTGAGCGGTCTTCGGCCCGATGCCGGGCAGCCGCGAGAGCGATTCGATCAGCCTGGCGACCGGCTCGATCAGTGCCGCCACTTCAGCCCATGCCCGGTATGCGCAGGCCTCCGGTCACCCGCGCCATCTTCTCCTCGGTCACCTGCTTGACCTTGCGCAGCGTGTCGTTGACCGCTGCCGTGACAAGGTCCTGGAGCATCTCGACGTCGGCCGGGTCGACCACTTCCGGATCGATGGTCAGGGACACCAGCTCGCCGTGGCCATTGACGATGGCGGTTACCGCGCCGCCGCCGGATGAGCCCTCGACGGTAAGAGTGTCCAGCTCAGCCTGAACGCGAGCCATCTCGGCCTGCATCTGCTGGGCCATCTTGGCCATGTTTCCGTATCCCACGATCTCCTCCTCTATTCGACCTCGGCCACGTCGCGCAGATCGTCGCCGAACACTCGCCGCGCCTGGGCGACGAGATCATCCGACGTTCCCTGGGCGAGCACGGCCTCCGGCTCGGCAAGCTCGACGTTGGTGGCTACGAAGCGCACGGCCACGGGGCGACCCAGCACATGCCCGATATCGGCCTCGATGCTGGCCCGCTTTCGCTCGGCAACGCCGCGCATGAAGGCCTGGCTCTCGGGGAAACCAAGAACGATCGTCGCGTCACTCACTTCGACGGGCCGGCA
>DASQLS010000287.1:0-4371 GCA_035629915.1 Candidatus Limnocylindrales bacterium
CAGTCGCGTGCCTTCGAACCGAACCTGCTGGGCGCGGTTCTGGATAACCAGGCCGCGTACGCCGGCGTCGCTGATGACCAGGTCCGAGCCACGGCCGATCAGGAAATAGGGCAGGTCGCGGGCACGCGCGAAGCGGACGAGCGCACGCAGCTCGAACAGGTTGTGAACCTCGGCGAAGAGGTCGGCGGGGCCGCCGACGCGCATCGTTGTGAAGCGGGCGAGCGGCTCGTGGCGCGACGTCTTGACGCCGATCCGGCGCTGGATGTCCGTCCCGAGACGGGTCAGATCCTCCTCGGTCAGGCGGTCGCGCATGACCGGCTCCGCAGTCATGCCGACCTTCCTGCGCCGGGCGGCCTGACGGCCGCGGCTGCGCGCTCATCGACCGCTTCCCTGCCCTCGGCAGGGCCGCGGTCGTCGCTTGCCCGCGACATGCGCTCGATCGTGGCCTGGGCCGGCAGCGCCGCGCGCTCGCCGAGTGCCAGCACCAGCTCGGCCAGTGCCGCCGCCGCGCCGGGACGGCCGAAGGCACGCGCCGCGCTGCGCATCTCACCGATGGCCGCTTCGTCCTCGAGCAGGCGCGCGGCGTCGCGCAACGCGGCGGCGTCGAACTCCTCGTCGGGCACGATGCGCGCCGCGCCGGCAGCGGCCAGCGCGCGTGCGTTGGCGATCTGATGGGCCGATGCGTGCGGGTACGGGACGACGACCATCGGCAGGCCCACCGCGCTGGCCTCGGCGAGCGTCGACGAGCCGGCACGGCCGACCAGCAGGTCCGACGCCAGCAGCGCGTCGGCCATCTCCGTGCGCAGGAACGGATACGGCCGGTAGCGGCTGCGGTGCTCGATGGGCAGCGACTCGCGCCGCTTGAGCGCCTCGGCGTACGCCGGTTCGCCGGTCAGATGGACCACGTACGCCTTCTCGACGAGGCTCGGCAGCGCCTCGGCGACGGCGCGGTTCAGGCGGCGCACTGCCTGCGAGCCGCCGAACACGAGCAGTGCCGGGGTATCGGCGTCCAGGCCCAGTGCCGCGCGCGCCGAGGTGCGGTCACGGCCGGCGAACGAGCGAATCGGCGTTCCGGTCACAAAGCAACGACCGGGGAGCTGCGCGCACGTCTCGGCGAAGCTGACCGCGAGCACGCCGGCCAATCGAGCGGTCGCTCGAACGCTGCGGCCGGCGACCAGGTTGCCCTCCCACATCACGCTCGGAATGCGCAACGTGGCCGCGGCGGCGACGACGGGGATTGCCAGGTAGCCGCCGGTCGTGAAGACAGCGTCGGGCCGGCGTCGCGCGAGCTTGGCCAGTGCCTGCGGGTAGGACGCGGCGAGACGGACCGGATCGAGCACCGTGTGGCGCGACAGATCGACCGTGCGCAGTGAGCGCAGGGCCAACAACTCGACCTCATAGCCCTCAGGCGGGCAGATGGTCGACTCGAGTCCGCGATGGCCACCGAGCCAGCGGAACTCGGTGTCAGGCGCCCGCTCGCGAAGAGACTGGGCGACCGCCAGCGCGGGGTAGACGTGGCCGCCTGTACCACCGGCGGCGATCAGGATCCGCATCGTTCCAGGTTCCTCGGGGAAGGGTCTCGCGCGAGACCGAAAGCAGGATACCGATCGCCGCGAAGCTCACCATGAGCGACGATCCGCCGTCCGAGACGAACGGCAACGTGATGCCAGTGGTGGGCACGAGAACGACCACCACGGCGATGTTGATGAACGCCTGGAGGACCAGCCAACCGGTGATCCCGACCGCGAGCAGGGCGCCGAAGGTATCGGGCGCGCCGAGCGCGACGCGGATGCCACGGTACGCGAAGAGGAGGAAGAGGCAGATCACGGCGATGCCACCGATGAAGCCCAGTTCCTGCGAGACGTGAGCAAAAACGAAGTCGTTGTGCGCCTGGGGCAGGACCAGCGAGCCGGGCTGGCTGCCCTGGCCGAGGCCGATGCCGAACAGTCCGCCGCTGCCCATCGCCAGCAGGCCCTGGACGGTCTGATAGCCGTCACCCGTGGCCACTGCCCATGGGTCGAGGAAGGTATGAACGCGCTGCAGCTGGTATGGCTGCGCGGTGACCGCGACCACGACCGCTGCAATCCCGACCGGGATCAACGCGGCCATCTGGAGCAGGCTGCCGCCGGCGACGAAGAGCATCGTCAGCGCGATCATCGCCAGGACGCCGGTCGTCCCCAGGTCAGGCTCGAGCATCACCAGCGCCAGGACCGGCCCGACGATGAACAGGAACGGCAGCATCCCATTGGCGAACGAGCGCACCTGCAGCCCGCGCCGGGCCAGCCAGTGGGCGAGGTAGACGACGAGCGCCAGCTTGGCGAACTCCGCCGGGTGCATCGCCGGCAGCGGGCCGATCTTCAGCCAGCGCGCCGAGTCGTTGATCACCTGTGGCTCGATCGGTCCGATTGACGGCAGGAGGACGAGGACCAGTAGCACCACGGCGAGGATGAACGCGGGCACAGAGATCAGGCGCAGGTAGCGGTAGTCGATGCGCATCAGGACGAGCATCGCTGCGACGCCGAGCACGCCCCACAGCACCTGCGATCCGACATCGCCGATCGGATCGTCGACCAGCAGCGAGTTGACGCCGGTGCTCGAGTAAACCATCAGGATGCCCATCGCAGCGAGCGCAACGATGCTGAAGAGCAGCAGGTAATCGGGGTCGTGGCGCTCGCGCTGCGGACCGCGCAGGGTCTGCGTCGCCGCCGGCTGTGCGCGCTTGGCACTCGTCGCCGCTCGGCGAGTGGTGGTCGCCGGAATATGGCGCGCGGTCGTGGCGGCCCGACTGGTCGACGCTCGCGCCGTCATCTGACCGCCTCCGCGATGCCGCGCACCGCGTCCTTGAATGCCTCCCCGCGCGCCGCGTAGTCGACGAACATGTCGAAGCTGGCCGCGGCCGGACTGAGCAGAACCGTCGCCACGCTTGACCCGTCGAGACCCTCGCGGGCAATTGCGTCGGCCAGCTGAACGGCGTGTTCCATGTCATCGGCGCGGACGATCTGCCGCGCCCCGGCGGCCCCGAAGACGCGTTCCATCTCCGCCGCCGTCTCTCCGATGAGCACGACCGCGGCAGTCCGCAGGGCGACCTCGTCGGCGAGCTCGCGCAGATCGAGGTCCTTGCTACGACCGCCACAGATGAGCACGATCGGCGGATCGAAGCTGCGCAGCGCCGCGATGACCGCGTCGGGCTGCGTGCCCTGTGAGTCATTGACGAAGCGAACGCCGTCGATCGAGGCCACCTGCTCGAGGCGGTGCTCGACGCCTGAGAAATCCATCACCGCGCGACGGATCGCGTCGGGCGCGATCCCGAAGACAAGCCCCACGGCCACCGCCGCGAGGACGTTGCTGGTGTTGTGAGCGCCCGGCAAGGTGATGTCGATCAGCGGCAGCACGCGGCCGCCCGGCCCGGTCATCGCCGGACCGCCGCCGGGCTGCGGCACTTCAGCGGCGACGATCCATCCGTCGCGCACGCCGACGCCGCCCGCGGTGGGCTCGGAGCGCTGGTAGCTGATCACAGTCCCGGTAGTCGCCGCGGCAAACTCCGCGCTGACCGGATCCTCTGCGTTGACTATCAGAAACCCGTCCGGTCGAACGAGCTCGGCCAGCCGGCGCTTCACCGCGCGGTATGCCTCGAGCGATCCGTGTCGGTCGATGTGGTCGCTCGTGACATGGGTGTAGACGGCTACGTCCGTGCCACGCGAGATCGTCGGCAGCTGCAGCTCCGACAGCTCCAGCACGACTCGATGGGCGGGAGTCAGCTCGGGCAGCCGTTCGACGAGCGGGATGCCGATGTTGCCGCCGAGGATGACGGGATCGCCACCCGCTGCCAGGACCGCGGCGATGAGCGACGAGGTGGTGGTCTTGCCCTTCGTGCCGGTGATCCCGATCGTCGTCGCCGGGCACAGGCGCAGGAACAGGTCGACCTCACTGACGACCGGTATCCGCCCCTCGGACTCGAGCTCGGCGAGCGCCGCCCGGAGTCGCGGCTCGGTCGTCGGGTAGCGGCTGCTGATCGAGGGCGATGTGCACACCAGGTCCTGGTCGGCCAGGGCGGCGTGCGGATCGACGTCCGGCCCAAGCAGCATCCGAATGGGTCGTTCCTCGAGCTTCGCCAGCTGGTCGGTCAGCTCGACCGTCGACCGGCCGTCGTAGGCGGTCACGATCGCTCCCCGATCGGCGAGGAAGCGGCACAGCGCGACGCCGCTCCGCGCCAGCCCCAGCACGGCCACCCGACGACCGCGAAACGAGTCGAGGTCGAGCGTCGCGAGGTCGATTGGCCCGGCCATAGTCACTGCGCCGCTCACGCCTGCGGAACCATGGTCGAGAAGAAGAACGTGACGCCGAGCATGGCGGCCAGCACGCCGACGATCC
>DASQLS010000288.1:0-17644 GCA_035629915.1 Candidatus Limnocylindrales bacterium
GTCCACGGTTGCCGTTGCCGAGCCGAACCCGACCGTGGCTGGATTGATGCCCAGGCCCTGCATGGCGGCGACGAACCTGTTGATGAGCTCTGGATCAAAGTTGAACGACTGCAGAACAGCCATGAAGTTCGCCGACTCCATATCGGTCAGCGGCTGACCGTCGATCTGAGCCGGAAAGCCCGCCTCGACAGCCGGATCCGGCGCGAAGCTGGGAATCTGGAAGCTGCCGCTGGGGATGGCGATCGACGGAACCGGCGGAATCGTGGGTACCCCGGTGACGGTCGGGCTGCCGCCGCAGGCGATTGCAAAAAGTCCGGCAAGAACCAGGCCCGTCGCCCGGCGCAGTGCAGTCGTCATCAGTTGTCTCCAGTTCATGTTCAGCTACCGGCAGAGTGACGTCGGTGCGTCGGATAGTCGCCCGCCAGGGCGGGTCCGTCCATCGGCGGTAGACTCGTCGAAGGTTACAGTCACCTGCCGAAGTGGCGGAATGGGAGACGCGGCGGACTTAAAATCCGGCTGCCCGCAAGGGCGTGTGAGTTCGAATCTCACCTTCGGCACCAGCGCCAGGTCGGCAAGCACGACAGAAAAGGGGCGGAAATGTTGCGCATCGCATCGATCCTGGCGGTCATCGTCATCGGTCTCATAGCGGCTCCAGCCGCTGCGGCCCGACCACTGACCGGCGAGGCCGGACAGGTCGCGACATCGACCGGTGCCGGCGGCTCGCCGAGTGCGTGCAGTGACAACAACTACCGGTTCCTCGGCGGCGGCGCCCACTGGCAGTCGAGCCTCGATTGGCGTTTCCGACGGTCCTCTGTGCCGAGCAGCCTCAATGCCGGCAACACCCTGGACGTGATCAAGAAGTCGTTCCGCAACGTGGTGAACTCGCGCAACGACTGCGGCATGGCAGATCAGGTCGGCGCCACCCAGAGCTATCTCGGTACCACCACTCGCCGACCCAACGTAAGCGCCAACGGAGCGTGCACGACGCGCGACGGCCACAACGTCGTGGGATTTGGCCAGCTCAACGGCGGCTTCAGCGGCTACACCTGCATCTGGTGGGTCGGCGATGAGATCGTCGAGGCCGACATGCGCCTCGACACCAACACTCCGTGGGCGCTGACGCTCGGCAGCTGCAGCGGCGAACTGATGATGGAAGCGCTCGTCACCCACGAGGTGGGTCACGCGTATGGCCTGGGCCACGTTGGGGAAACGAACCACGGCCGTCAGACGATGAGCACTTTCATCGACGGGCTGTGCGAGAACCAGGAGGCCACGCTGGGGCGCGGCGACGTGCTCGGGCTGCGCGACCTTTACTAGGCAGCTAAGGGGTTCGGTTCAGGAACCCGCGAAGAATGCCGCGCTTCTGTTGCTCGGGCTCATCCTCCGCTGCCGTTCCGTCGGATAGTGCCTCAGCCAGCCGCCTGATTGCGGCTGCGGAGGGTGTGCGGCGCGACTGGACGATGTACGGCTGACCCTCGTTGACCGCCTTGAGGAAGGTCTCGCCGTCGTAGGGCACCTGGTGGCCGATCTTCAATCCGAGGTGCTCCTCGATCTGCTCGGCACCGATCATCGACCGTGGGTAGATGTCGTTGACGACGTAGGTTGCCCGATCGGCGGCTGATCCGGAGTCGGCCAGGACCTGCAACGCGGCGTGGATCAGGCGTAGTGATGGAATGTCGGGCGTCACCACGAGCGCGACGCGATCCGCCTTGTCGAGCACGGACAGGGCGCGCATGTCGAAGCTGCTGCCGACGTCGACGACCACGAACGCGTACTCGTTCCGGAGCGCTTCGACGAGGCCGGCCAGCTGCTGCCCGTTGATGTCCAGCGCGTCGTCGGGTCGGTACGGGCCGCCGAAGACCATCAGGCCGCTGCTGTGCTTGCGACCTGATTCAGTGAGCAGCTCGGTCGTCAGGCCACTGACCTCCTCGCGTGCCAGTGCCGCGGTCGAGGTCCGGGCATAGATGTCGAGGTGCGTCGAGACCTGTCCGTGGAGCATGTCCATGTCGGCGATTGCGACGGGTCCGAGCGCCATTTCGGCCAGGACAATCGCCGTGTTGACCGCGAGCGTGGTCGTGCCCGAGCCACCCTTGGCCGCGGCGAATGCGATTACCCGGCCCGGACCGCGCGGCGCGAGCGGTGCCGGCGGCTGGTCCGTCACGGCCGCCCTGCTCGCGGGCCGCGATCGAAGCAGCAATGCCTCGACGATCGCTTCCAGCTCGCGCACGTCGATGGGCTGCGCCAGGACGTCGTCCGCGCCCGCCTCGAGCAGCTCGACCCGCTCCTCGACCTCGCTCGAGTGCGCGATGGCGATGATCGGGGCGTGGCTGCTGCCGGCCGCGTCGGTGATCCTCCGGCAGAGCATGGTGAGTGTCGAGGAATCGCCGGCGTCGAGGATGATCAGCTGGTGCTCGGCCAGTCGGTGAATTGCCGTCGCCAGGTCGTGGGCGATGCTGACGGTCATGTCGCCCTGCTCGAGCGGCGCGACGACCTCTTCGGCGGCCTGGCCGTCCACGCTCAGCAACAGAACACGCGATGGCATCAGTGACATCCCCTCCACAGCCTCAGGTTCCCGGGCACGCTCGGCGAGTCTACCAACCGGCTCGGCTATACTTCCGATTGACCTTTCTGCTCCACAGCAGACCTCCCGGTCGAGTTGAGGGGCACACCCCATGGGAAGGAGAACCCAATCTTGCGACGCTATGAGCTGATGCTCGTCCTGCGTCCGGACACGCCGGACGATCAGGTCCAGACAGTTATCGACAAGGCAACGCGCACCGTAACGAGCGCCGAGGGCCAGATCGTCAAGGTCAGTCCGTGGGGCCGGCGACGGCTGGCGTACCCGATCGGCCAGTACCGCGAAGGTTCGTACTTCATCGTCCTCTTCGACGCACCCGCGCCGGCCGTTCTCGAGCTCGAGCGCGGGCTGAACATCACCGAGGAGGTCATGCGCCACCTCGTGACGCGCGTCGACCGGCCGCTCAAGAGCCGAGCCCAGTCCGGTGACGAATCAGAGCTTGACGATGACGCCATCCCCGCGCCGCCATCCGAGGACGACGAGGAGATCCCCGACACCGAATTCATCGACGAGTCGGAGAGCGAGGCCGCTCCCGCCGCGATCGATCGCTGATCCAAGGAGGCTGAGGCTGTGTCGCTGAACAGATGCATGATCATCGGCAATCTGGGTAAGGACCCGGAGATGCGCTACACGCCGAGCGGCCAGGCGGTGACCCAGTTCACGGTCGCCGTCAACCGCAACTACAAGGACTCCCAGGGCGAACGCCAGGAAGAGACCGAGTGGTTCCGCGTGGTCGCGTGGGGCCAGCAGGCCGAGTTCGCCGCCGAATACCTGCGCAAGGGCGCCAAGGTGTACGTCGAGGGCCGCATTCAGACGCGCCAGTGGGAAGGCCAGGACGGCCAGAAGCGCTATACCACCGAGCTTGTTGCCAACACGATTCAGAACCTCGAGCGACGTCCGCGAGAGGACATGGGCGACGGCGGCAGCCAGGTCGAGCCCGCGTCACGGCCTCAGCGGCCGGCGCGCCCGGCCGATCAGGAGCAGGCCGCTCCGGCAGAGGACTACGACGACCTGCCGTTCTGATCCCGACGACCTCTGACTGACTACAGAAAGGAACTTTCACTCACATGCCTCCCGCCAGCCGAAGCAAGAAACGCGATGACATGTATCGCGACCGTCGCCGCCGCAAGGTGTGCGCCTTCTGCGCCGACAAGACCGCGCAGATCGACTACAAGGAGATCAACCGCCTGCGCCGCTATCTGTCGGAGCGGGCCAAGATCGAGCCGCGTCGCAAGACCGGCACGTGCGCGGAACACCAGCGCCAGCTGGCTGTTGCGCTCAAGCGTGCACGGCACGTGGCCCTGCTGCCCTACGCGCCAGAGCACCTGCGCGCCTAGTCAGGCGGTACCTCAAACCCGCTGACTGAGCGGAGCCAGTGCAGATCCTCGAGCTTCTAATCGCCCTCGCGGTAATCCTGATTGCCGCCGAGCTGTTCACCAACGGTATCGAGTGGTTCGGCCACAAGCTGAACCTGGCCGAGGGTGCGGTTGGAAGTGTCCTCGCGGCCGTGGGAACGGCGCTGCCCGAGACCATGATCCCGTTGGTGGCGATCCTCTTCGCCGCGCCCGGCGACGAGGGCAGTGCCGCGCACGAGATTGGCGTCGGCGCCATCCTCGGCGCGCCGTTCATGCTCGCCACGCTGGCGATGTTCGTGACCGGCCTTGGCGTGATCCTTGCCCGACGCCGGCGTCCCACCGGCCGGGTCATGCCCGTCGATACCAAGGTGCTGGGCCTGGACATCCGCTACTTCTTTCTCGCCTATGGCCTTGCCGTGGGCGCGGCTTTCGTGCCTGCTGACCTGGTCGTGCTCCGCTACGTCGCGGTCGTGTTCCTGATCGGCATCTATGCCTGGTACGTCAAGAAGCACTTCGAGGGCGAGTCGTCAGGCGGGGAGGGGATGGACCTCGCTCCGCTCCGGTTCCACCGCATGGACCGCGGTGCGCATCGGGCCGATCCGCAGGTGCCGCGCCTCCGAGTGGTCAACTTTCAGGTGCTCGTTGCGCTGGGCATGATCATCGGCGGCGCAGTTGTGTTCGTCGACGCCGTAGAGCATCTCGCTTCTGGCGCCGGTCTCGACCCGGCCCTGCTGGCGCTGGTCATCGCGCCCATCGCCACGGAACTGCCGGAGAAATTCAACAGTCTGATCTGGGTGCGCCAGAGCAAGGACACCCTGGCAATGGGCAACATCACCGGAGCGATGGTCTTCCAGTCGTGCATACCGACGGCCATCGGCGTCGTCCTCGCCGCCGAGGCGTGGACCATCTCGTCGGATACGTTGCTCACGTTTGCCTCTGCCGGCATCGCGTTCGCGTCGACGGCGGCAATCTTCATCCCGATGGTCCGCCGCGGATCATTGACCGGCAATCACCTTTTGATCGGAGGTCTGTTCTACGTGGCGTACCTGGGACTCGTACTGACCAAGCTGGGTGGCGTCTGGTGAGCCACGCAATCACAGATGCATTGACGACAAGCGCATCGCGGACGTATGTGCCCGGCGTATACTCCGGCCGATGCTGACGCACAAGGCGGCCAGGTCACCGCTTCCCGCGACCGGCGCCCGTCCAGCTGACGACACGATCGTTGCCTACTTCGAGGGCGATTTCGTGCCGCTCTCGGAAGCCAAGATCCCGGTAATGACCCACGGTTTCCTGTACGGCACGGCGACCTTCGAGGGCATTCGCGCTTACTGGAACGAGGAGCAGGAGCAGCTCTACGCGCTCAAGCTGCTGGAGCATTACCGACGCATGGCCAACTCGGCCAAGGTGCTGCTGATGAAGCCGCCGATGTCGCCCGAGGAGATGGTCGATCTGACCGTCGAGCTGCTGCGCCGCAACGGCTTCCGCCAGGACGCCTACATCCGGCCGACGATGTACAAATCGACCGAGGCGATCGGCGTCCGGCTACACAATCTCGAAGAGAAGCTGCTCATTTTCAGCGTGCCGTTCGGTGAGTACATCGCCATCGATCGCGGCATCCGCGCCCAGGTCGTCTCGTGGCGGCGAAACAGCGACCAGGCCCTACCGGCACGCGCCAAGATCGTCGGTGGGTATGTCAACAGCGCGTTCTCCAAGAGCGAGGCCGTGCTCAATGGATATGACGAGGCGATCGTGCTGACCGCTGATGGCCATGTGTCCGAGGGCAGCGCCGAGAACTTCTTCATGGTCCGTGAAGGCAAGCTCATCACACCGTCGATCACCGACGACATCCTCGAGGGCATCACTCGTACCGGCCTGATGCAGCTGGCACGCGAGGAGATGGGCATCGAGACCGTGGTGCGAACTATCGACCGGAGCGAGCTGTACGTTGCCGACGAGGCATTTCTGTGCGGCACCGGGGCGCAGTTGTCACCGGTCGTCGAGATCGACCACCGGGCGATCGGCAACGGCGAGGTCGGCCCCATCACGCGGCGCCTGACGACGCTCTATTTCGACACCGTCCGCGGCCGCATGCCGGCTTACAGCGACTGGCTTACGCCGATCTACTAGCCCGCCCGCTCGGAGCGTGCGAGCGCCTGCCCGAGGCAGGCCAGCGGCTAGACTTGTCGGCCCAATGTCAGTAGATCAGCGCGTGGACAGTCCGTTTCGCCCTGTCGCGCGCCAGCCCGACCTGCCCGCGCTCGAGCACGCCGTGCTCGAGCAGTGGCGCGAGCGTGCCACCTTCGCGCGGCTGCGTGCCCAGAACGCGGGCAACCAGCGCTGGTCGTTCATCGACGGACCCATCACAGCCAACAACCCGATGGGCGTGCACCATGCCTGGGGTCGAACCTACAAGGACCTCTACCAGCGCTTCCACGCCATGCTCGGTCATGACCAGCGCTTCCAGAATGGCTTCGACTGCCAGGGTCTGTGGGTCGAGGTGAACGTCGAGCGTGAGCTTGGCTTCACCAGCAAGCGCGACATCGAGCAGTTCGGCATCGCTGAGTTCGTCAGCCTGTGCAAGCAACGCGTGCTGACCTACGCCGCGATGCAGAGTGAGCAGTCGATCCGCCTCGGAATGTGGATGGATTGGAACGATCCCGCCGAGCTGCGCCGGCTGCGCGACCTGCTGGCTGAGGATCCGGCGCAGCAAGTGACAGTCGAGGGCCCGAACGGCCCGGTGACCGACAGCGTTGAGATGATCGTCGGCCGGCTGGGCATGCCCGAGATCGGCGGCTCCTACTTCACCTTCTCGAACGAGAACAACTATCTGATCTGGGAGTTCCTCGCCGAGTGCAACCGGCGCGGCTGGCTGTTCAAGGGTCACGACTCGATGCCCTGGTGCACGCGCTGCGGAACGGGCATCAGCCAGATGGAGATGAACGAGGGCTACCAGGACCGCGAGGATCCCGGCTTGACCGTTCGACTGCCGCTCGTCGACCGGCCCGGGGAGTGGCTGCTGGTCTGGACCACGACGCCATGGACGCTGAGCGCCAACGTCGCCGCGGCCGTCGGACCCGATCTTGCATACGTTCGCGTCCGCCAGGGTGAGGATCAGTACTGGCTCGGCAAGGGAACGCTCAAGACGGCGTTGCGCGACCGGTTCGAGGTGCTCGAGGAGCGGCCGGGACGCGATTTGGTCGGCTGGCGCTACCGCGGGCCGTACGACGAGCTGCCCGCGGTGCATGCCGCATTCGCCGGCGGCTCGGGCGACGACGGCGGATCGGGCTACGAGCACCAGGTCGTGCCGTGGTCCGAAGTGAGCGAAGAGGAGGGGACCGGCATCGTCCACATCGCGCCGGGTGCCGGCGCGGAGGACTTCCAGCTTGGCAAGGCGCTCAACCTGCCGGTCATCGCGCCGCTGACCGAGGACGGCCACTATCTGACCGACTTTGGCTGGCTGTCGGGACTCGACGCCCACGGGGTCGCCGAGCGGGTCAAGGACGACCTGATCGAGAAGGGCCTCTTCTACCACCTCGAGCCGTACAGCCACCGCTACCCGCACTGCTGGCGATGCGGGACGGCCTTGCTCTTCCGCGTCGTGGACGAGTGGTACATCCGCATGGGCGAGGTCTACGAGAAGCCGCGCGACCAGGTGACGGCCGAAGAGAAGGACCGCTCGCTGCGCTACCAGATCATGGATGTCGTCGACCAGATTCGCTGGATCCCGGGCTTCGGGTACGAGCGCGAGCTCGACTGGCTGCGCACGATGTCCGACTGGATGATCAGCAAGAAGCGCTACTGGGGCCTGGCGCTGCCGATCTGGGACTGCACGCAGTGCGGCTCGTTCGAAGTGGTCAGCAGCGAATCAGATCTGCGTGCTCGCGCGGTCGAGGGCTGGGACGAGTTCGAGGGACACACGCCTCATCGACCGCACGTCGACGCGGTCAAGATCGCCTGCTCGACGTGCGGCTCGCTCATATCGCGCATCGCCGACGTGGGCAATCCGTGGCTCGACGCCGGCATCGTGCCCTTCTCGACGCTTCACTATCGGACCGAGCCCGACTACTGGCGCGAGTGGTTCCCGGCCGACTTCATCACCGAGTCGTTCCCCGGCCAGTTCCGCAACTGGTTCTACTCGATGCTGGCGATGAGCACGGTGCTGCGCCGCGAGCCGCCGTTCAAGACGATCCTCGGCTACGCGACGCTGTTCGGCGAGGACGGCCGCCCGATGCACAAGAGCTGGGGCAACGCGATCGAGTTCAACGAGGCGGCCGAGCGCATGGGCGTCGACGTGATGCGTTGGATGTACGCCCGCCAGCGCCCCGAGGACAACATCCTCTTCGGCTATCGCACGGCCGACGAGGCGCGACGCGACCTGCTCGTGCTCTGGAACGTGTATGCCTTCTTCGTCACCTTCGCCCGACTGGCCGGCTGGCGCCCGCAGGCCGGCATCGGCGAGCAAACAGCGTCCGGTGAATCGTGGCCGACTCTCGATCGCTGGATCCTGTCGCGCACCGCGGCACTGACGCAAGACGCTGGCGCGCGGCTGGCCGACTTCGACGCGCTCGGCGCCAGCCGCCTCATTGGCACGTACATCGACGACCTGTCGACCTGGTACCTGCGCAGATCGCGCGACCGCATGCGCCCGGGCGCCGACCAGGCTGATCAGAATGCCGCCTTCGCCACGCTCCACGCGGCGCTCGTCGCACTCGCCCGCACGTCGGCGCCGATCCTGCCCTTCGTGACCGAGGAGATGTACCAGAACCTGATGGTGGCGGCGGTTCCGTCGGTGCCCGACAGCGTCCATCTCACATCGTGGCCGGCGCAGGATGTGGAATCCTTCCGCGACGAGGCGCTCGAGGACTCGATGGGCACCGTCAGACGTGCCGTGGATCTGGCACGAACGTTGCGCGGTCAGGCCGGGCTGCGCCTTCGCCAGCCGCTCCGCCAGCTCTGGTTGGCCGTTCCGGGCGGACGATTGGCCGACCGTCTGCAGGAAGAGGCTGACCTGCTCGAGCTGCTCACCGACGAGACGAACGTCAAGCAGGTTGTGGTAATCGGTGACGAGTCAGAGCTCGTCGAGCGTCGCGTCCGGCCGCTGCTGCCCAAGATCGGCAAGCGCCTCGGCGCGCAGACGCAGGCCGTGCTCGCCGCCGCGCGTGCCAACGAGGTCGAATACCTGGCAAACGGCGCGGTGCGACTGGCGGACGTCGAGCTGGGCGCCGACGAGGTCGAGATCATCGCCACTCCGCGTAGCGGGACCGCCGTTGCCCACGACTTCGGCATCGTCGTCGTGATCGACACGGAAATCGACGACGAGCTGCGCGCCGAAGGGGACGCGCGCGAGCTCCAGCGGGCGATCCAGGATCTGCGCAAGCAGGTCGGGCTCGAGCCGGATGAGCGGATCGATCTGTGGCTCGTTGCGGAGCCGGATGTTTTGGCCCCGGTCGAAGGCCATCTCGCCCGTCTCGCCAGCGACACCCTGGCCGACGCGCTCCTTCATGCCGACGTGCCCGATGACGCGTCGGCGACCAGCCAGGAGATCACCGGCGGGACAGTGACCGTTGCGCTGCGCCGCCGGGAAGCGGCCGACCAATGAGCCAGACAGCCCGGCGTCATTGGCTGATCTTCTTCGGCGTGGCCATCGTGGTGGTCCTCGTCGACCAGGCGACCAAACTGTGGGTCGACGCCAACTTTCTGCCCGCGTCCGTCCATGCCCAAGCGGGCGCCAACCAGCCGACGCCGATCATCGGTGACCTCGTGCGCATCGCCAAGAACTACAACACCGGCGGCATCTTCGGCCTTTTCGGTGACTCGGCGCTCATCCTGGCTTTGTCAAGCACGGTCGTGATCGGCTTGATCGTCGTCTACCAGGCACGTGAGGGCACGCGCGAGGCGTGGCCGCTGTCTGTCGCACTGGGCCTGCTGCTCGGCGGCGCGATCGGCAACTTCATCGATCGGGTCCGGCTCGGCGCCGTGATCGACTGGGTCGACACCGGTATCGGGACATTCCGGTGGTACACCTTCAACGTTGCCGACTCGGCGATCTTCATCGCCCTCGTGCTGCTGTTCGTCATGGCCGTGTTCGGTGATCGCATCACGCGCCGGCTCGAGCATCGGCCGGCCAGCTGATGAGCGACCGCGTGACGGTTACCGTGCCGGCCGGGACCGATAAGCGCGCGGACAGAGTCGTTGCCGACGCGGTCGGTCTGTCGCGCTCGTACGTGCAGCGATTGATTGCCGACGGCCGGCTCACCCAGGCCGGCCGGCCGGTGAAGAGCAACTCCCTGCTCGAGCCAGGCTCGAGCGTCGAGCTGGACATTCCCGACCGCGAGGCCACGTCAGTCGAAGCTGAGGACGTGGCTCTTGACATCGTCTACGAGGACGATGACGTGCTGGTCATCAACAAGCCGACCGGTCTCGTCACTCACCCATCGCCTGGTCACTCGAGCGGGACGCTCGTCAATGCGTTGCTGGGGCGTGGCGGGGCCGAGGCTTATGGATCGGTCGCCGGTTACGAGCGGCCGGGGATCGTCCACCGCCTCGATCGCGACACCAGTGGCCTGATCGTCGTCGCCCGCAACGACCGTGCCCAGAACGCGCTGATGGCGCAGCTCAAGGCGCGTCGCGTGAAAAAGACGTACGTCGCCCTCGTGTACGGCCCTGTGCCGGCCGAACGGGGTCGCATCGAGGCGCCCATCGGCCGTGATCCGCGGCACTTCAGCCGCATGGCCGTCATCGCGTCGGGTCGGCCATCCGTGACCGGCTACCGGGTCCGTGAGCGCTTCGAGGGCTGGACGTTGCTCGAAGTCGACCTGATGACCGGCCGAACGCATCAGATTCGCGTCCACCTGGCGTCCATCGGACACGCCGTAGCCGGCGACCCCGTGTATGCGACCGGCCCGGCACGAAAGGGCCCGGACGGCCTCGACCGGTTGTTCCTGCACTCGTGGCGTATCGAGTTCGCGTCACCTTCTGCGGATCGCCTCATCCGGGCCGAAGCGCCACTACCGGCTGAGCTCAAGGAAGTCGTCGATCGACTGCGCGAGCCGCGTCGGTGAGCGAGCGGGATGTCGACTGCTCCAAGCCAAACGTTTCGATTCTGATTTCCGGTCCGTCGCGGACGGGCAAGACGTCGGCCGCCAACATCCTCGCTGAGCGTTACGGCATCCGAAACATCAAGATCGGCGAGATATTCCGCGCTCGGACGAAGATCGACACGTCGAAGTTCGTCGGCCGGAGCCAGGCGATCGACAAGGAGATGGACGACTACCAGTCGGAGCTCATCCGATCCGCCACGGCCGACGAGCCGTTCATTCTCGAGGCACGGCTGGCGGCCTTCCTGGCCAGCAAGGAGCGTAGTCAGCGCCCGCTGCCCGTCGTGACGGTGCTCTTCTGGGCGCCCGAGCACGTCCGGATGGAGCGCCAGCTGCGCAAGATGAGACGTGACCAGCCCGGGACGACCATCACTTTCGAGGAGGTGCTGGCCGGAGAGCGCGAGCGGGAGGCCGGCGATCGGGCTCTGTGGAAAGCCGTTCACCCCGAGCTCGATGACAAGAACATCTTCGACCCCGATTTGACGGACGTGGCGGGCAAGCCGGTCTACGACCTCGTCGTCGATAGCCGGATGGGCATGCCCGATGCATGCGCCGACTACGTTCACGATTGGCTCGTCGAGCGCGGAGCCTTCAAGGACGACTGACGTTCGCCAACCGAGCTCGCCGATCATGAACGGCCCGTGGGCCGAGGTGGCCGTTGACGCTGTCGGTCCGCAGGGCGGCCAGACGTTCACATACCGCGTCCCTGGGACGATGCCTGACCTTGCCGCAGGCGAGGCGGTGCTCGTCGAGTACGGGCGGCGGCGCGCGCTGGGCGTTGTTCTGGCACTCACCGACGAAGAGCCCGAATTCGAGACCAAGCCGATCGAGGCGCTCGTGCGCAGCGACGGTCCGCTGCTGCCTCCCGTTCAGCTGGCCCTGGCACGCCACATCTGGAGCCACTACCTGGCGCCGCCGGCAGTGGTCATTCGCCAGATGGTCGCTCCGGGCGTACTGGAGCGCGTCGAACGCAGCGTTCGCCGAGCCGGGAGCGACTTCGAGGTCGAGTGGCAAGTGCAGCCGGCTGCCGTTGGCGAACGCTATGAACGCCGAGCGTCACTGACTGCCGGGGGCGTCGAGGTTGCGACCCAGCTGGGAAATGGCGCCGAGGACGCGAAGGCTGGTAAGCGCCCACTCGGCCCTCGCCAGATCTCCTTGCTGCTCGAGCTGCGCGAGGCACCTGAACCGGTCGCGACCGCGCGGCTCGCCGATCGCTATGGCTCGAGCCCGCTGCCGGGACTCGTGCGTCGCGGCCTGGTGACCCTTGAGACCGCGCGCGTCGACCGTCGGCCGCGCGAGGGTCGCGCCGCGCCCGTTCGCGGGACGCTTCCCGCAGCTGCCTCGCTGACCGGTGAGCAGCAGGTGATCGCAGACCGCCTGGCCGAGCTGGTCGAGACGCGGGTTCATCGGACGCTGCTGCTGGAAGGCGCGACGGCGAGCGGCAAAACCGCGGTCTATGCCGCCGCCGTCACTGCCGCTCTCGGGGCCGGTCGCGGCGCGCTGATTCTGGTGCCGGAGGTGGCGCTCGCGATGCCGCTGCTCGAGCGTCTCCAGCACGATCTGGGCGTCGAGGTCGCGCTGCTCCATAGCTCGCTCTCCGACGGCGAGCGCGCCGACGAGTGGCGGCGCATTCGGTCGGGCGAGGTGAGCGTCGTCGTCGGCACGCGCAGCGCCGTGCTCGCGCCACTCGGCGACGTAGGGTTGATCGTCGTCGACGAGGAGCACGACGCCGCCTACAAGTCCGAGCGCACGCCACGAATCCAGGCGCGCGACGTGGCGGTCGTGCTGGGCCAGCTCGCCGATGCGCCGGTCGTCCTGGGCAGCGCGACGCCGGAGGTGGCGAGCGTCGGTCGCGCGCGCAGCGGCGAGTACGAGCTGCACCAGCTTCCCGAACGCGTAAGCGGGACGCTGCCGCGTGTCGAGGTGATCGACCTGCGCGCCGAGCTCGCTGAAGGCAACCGTGGTCTGCTGTCACGCCGGCTGGTCGATGCCCTCGGTGCAATCAACCGATCGGCCGGCGACCAGGCGATCCTGCTCATCAACCGTCGCGGCAGCGCGTCAGTCGTCGTTTGCCGTGACTGCGGCTACGTGCAGGTATGTCCCGAGTGCCAACGCCCGCTCGTCTTCCACGCGGCTGCGCTGACGCTGCGCTGTCACCACTGCGGCGCGAGCGCACCCGTTGCGCGGCGCTGCCCGGCGTGCGACTCGCCGCGGATCCGATATCTCGGCGGCGGCACCGAGCGCGTCGAGCGCGAGGTCGGTCTGCGCTTTCCCGATCTCAGAGTGGCCAGGCTCGATCGCGACGTCGTCGAACGAAAGGGCGCCGCCGTGCGTGTCGTTGACGACTTCAGCGCGGGCCGTGTTGACGTTCTCGTCGGCACGGCATTGGTCGCCAAGGGCCTGGACGTGCCCCAGGTGACTCTCGTCGGCGTCGTCTCGGCCGATGTCGCGCTCAACCTGCCCGACGAGCGAGCCGCGGAACGCACATTCCAGCTGCTCAGGCAGGCGATCGGCCGCGCCGGGCGCGGCGAGCGTCCGGCGACGGCGTTGATCCAGACCTACCTGCCCGATCATCCGGTCATCCAGGCTGTCGCCAACAACGATGCGGCGGCGTTCTACGATGCCGAGCTTGAGCAGCGAAGACTGTTCAACTCGCCGCCATTCGGCCGCGTCGTGAAGCTGACGATTGCGCTCGAGGACCGTTCCGCCGCTCTTTCGAAGGCGACCGAGATGGCCGATCGACTTCGTGCCCTGGCAGCGGATAACGCCCCGAATGTGGAGGTGCTCGGCCCGGTGCCTGCGTATGTCGCCCGACGAGCAGGCCGCTGGCGATTCCACCTCGTCATTCGTGGCGACGACCCGCGACGCGTTCTCGAAGCCGATCCTGGCGCGCCGTGGTCGATCGACGTCGACCCCGAGACGCTCCTGTGACAGCGTCCGACTGGAGAGCGGCCGCTTCCAACTTATACTCCGCCCCGTGACTCTGCGACCGATCATCACTCTCGGCGACCCGCGGCTGCGGCTGAAGGGCGAGCCTGTCGACAGCTTCGGGAAGTACCTGCACGAGCTGCTCGACGACCTGACCCACACAATGCGCGAGGCGCCCGGCGTGGGCCTTGCCGCTCCCCAGGTTGGCATCGCGCTCCAGGCGTGCGTGATCGAGGTCGAGAGCCAGCTCCACGAGCTCGTCAATCCGCGCATCGTCAAGGCGAGCGGCGACGACAACGATCTCGAGGGATGCCTGTCGATCCCCGGCTACGTCGCCTACGTGACGCGCCGCGAGCAGGTGTGGGTGGTTGCGCAGAATCGCCACGGTCGAAAGATCAAGCTGAACGGCAGCGGACTGCTGTCACGCGCCGTCCAGCACGAGCTTGATCATCTCGACGGCAAGCTGTACATCGACTACCTCGAGTCGATGGACGACCTGATCCCGGTGGCCCGGCTCTCCGATGAGGTTGGCGCCGAGGAAGAGGAGCTGGCGCCGCTGGCGTGACGACCCCGGCCCGGACGATCTTCCTGGGCACGGGCGAATTCGCCGTTCCGATCGCAGATGCCTTGGCGGGCATTTCCGCGATCGACCTGGTTGCGGTCGTAACAGCGCCCCAGAGACGTGGCGCTCGCGGAAAACTGGCTGATTCGCCCGTCGCCGGATTGGCCGAGGCTCGGCCTATCCCGATGTTGCGTCCAGAGCGCTTGCGAGAAGCAGAGTCGGTCAGGCAACTCGCCGAGCTGGGCCCCGACCTGATCGTTCTCGCCGATTACGGGCAGATCGTTCCGCAGGCGATCCTCGACCTGCCCCGCCACGGCGCTCTGAATCTCCACCCGTCGTTGCTGCCACGCCACCGGGGCGCGACGCCGATCCCGGCGTCAATCCTGGCCGGCGACGCGGAGACTGGGGTGACGCTGATGCTCATGGACGCGGGGCTCGATAGCGGCCCGATCATCGCGCAGCGCCACCATCCCATGGCAGGCAATGAGACAACGCCATCGCTGGAGCCGTTGCTCGCCAATCTGGCTGCCAACTTACTAACTGATGTGCTCCCGGCTTGGCTGGCGGGAACCATCGAACCACGGCCGCAGCCGGTCGAGGGTGTCACGTTGACGCGTATGTTGCGCCGGGAAGACGGACGGGTCGACCCAACACTGGGGGCCGCCCGGCTGGAGCGCCAGGTTCGTGCGTATCAACCCTGGCCGGGCACCTTCTTCGAGTCGCCCGACGGTCGGGTGGTGATCTGGAAGGCCGGCATCGCGCCCGCATCCGCGCCGGTCGGGTCGATCATCGCCGTCGGCGATCAGGTGCCCGCGATCGCCACCTCCGACGGACTACTCGAGCTGCTCGAGGTCCAGCCCGCGGGAGGTCGTCGCATGACCGGCGCCGAGCTGCTGCGCGGCCGTCCTGCCCTTGACGGGGCGCGTGTCGACCGGCCGTCGTGAGCCGATAAGGCAGCTTGCCGGTAGGATGCCGCGATGGGCTCCGAACCCGGACCCGGGCTAGCGGTCCCACCTCTGATCAGCGTTCCACCAGCCGGCACACGCGACGTGCGCCCGGGTCTTTCGGGGTTGAGCGCGACCGACATCGAGTCGTGGTTCGAGGATCGCCAGCAGCCGGCCTACAGGGCGCGCCAGGTAGCCGACCACGTCTGGTCCGCCGCCGCGCAGTGCGCCGCGGAGCTGCACACCCTGCCGCAGCCAATGCGCCAGACGATCGACGAGTCGTTTCGCGTCAACACGCTCGTTGAGACCGAGGTACGCGCCGCCGATCAGGGCCTGACCCAGAAGGCGCTCCACCACCTCGACGACGGCCGGCTGATCGAATCGGTTCTGATGCGCTACCCCGCCCGTGGCTCGCGCCGCCCACGCACGACGGCGTGCATCTCCAGTCAGGCCGGCTGTGCCGTCGGGTGCCCCTTCTGCGCCACCGGCGAGCTCGGTTTCTGGCGCGACCTCGAGGTCGCCGAGATCGTCGACCAGACACGCTTCTGGCGCCACTGGCTCGCAGGCGTCGGCCAGCGACTGACGAATGTCGTTTTCATGGGCATGGGCGAGCCGCTGCTCAACACGGAACGTGTACTCGAGGCGGCCGCGGCGATAACCGACCGCAATCGGTTCGGGCTCGGCGCCCGGCACGTGACGATCTCGACCAGCGGCGTGGTGCCCGGCATCGAGCGGCTGATCGACGAGGCGCCGCAATACACACTCGCAGTTTCGCTCCACGCGGCACGGCCGGCGCTGCGCGACGTGCTGGTACCGCTCAACCGGCGCTATCCGGTTGACCAGGTGGTCGATGCCGCCGCGCGCTACTCGGCGCGCACCGGCCGCCGCGTGACCTATGAGTACGTGATGATCGACGGCATCAACGACACGATCGACGACGGCAATGCCCTGGCGCGACTGCTGCACGGCCACCTCGCACACATCAACCTGATCCCAATGAACCCAGTTGCGCACACGCCGTGGCAGCCGAGCTCCATCCAGCGCACGGAGGCGTTTGCCTCGTTGCTGCGCGAGTCGGGTCTCGAGACCACTGTTCGGCGCAACAGGGGAGTGGATATCGGTGCCGCATGCGGCCAGCTGGCCGCAGACCAGGCGGGCGCACCGGCACCCGCTGCTGTCGCGCGCCGGCAGCAGCTG
The DNA here is from genome assembly GCA_035629915.1 of Candidatus Limnocylindrales bacterium. Classification (GTDB taxonomy): domain Bacteria; phylum Chloroflexota; class Limnocylindria; order Limnocylindrales; family CSP1-4; genus JALYGJ01. Next base: position 16,665 of record DASQLS010000288.1, read on the forward strand.
CTCGTCGTCCAGAGCGCCGCCGCGCTGGGCGCCCGAACCAACACGCAGTGACCCGCCGCGTTGCGGTCGCGGCGAGCATCCTGACGGCCGACTTCGGCAACCTCTATCGGGTCGTTCGCAAGCTCGAACGGGCCGGAGTCGATCGCCTCCACCTCGACGTGATGGACGGCAACTTCGTGCCCAACATCACCTTCGGCCCGGACGTGGTGGCGGCCTTTCGGCGGTTGACCCACCTGCCGCTCGACTTGCACCTGATGATCGCCGAGCCGTCGCGTTACATCGGTCGCTTCATCGAGGCCGGCTCGGACAGCCTCACCTTCCATATCGAGACGGATGAGAGCTCCGACACGAAGCGTGCGGCACTCGCCGAGATCCAGTCGGCGCGGCGCCAGGCCGGGCTTGCGGTCAGCCCGGGCACACCGATCGAAGCGGTCACGCCGTACCTCGACGATCTGTCGATCATCCTGGTCATGACCGTCGAGCCGGGCTTCGGCGGCCAGCGATTCATGCCCGAGCCGGCGGTCAAGATCGCCGACGCCAAGCGGATGCTCGCCGGGCGGCCGGGGGCGCAGGTCCACGTCGACGGTGGAGTGAGTGCCGACACGGCGCAGATCGTCGGCGGCTATGGGGTCGACGTGTGCGTCGTCGGCTCGGCTCTGTTTCAGCGCGGCCGGGACGCCGCACGCGAGGTCTCCGCGGTCCGAGCGGCTGCGGCTATCGACGCTTGAGAGTTCTTGTACAGCGCGCGGCTCGCGCCGAGGTACGCGTGGCAGGTGAGGTCAAGGGCAGCATCGGACCGGGTCTGGTCGTTCTGGTTGGCGTCGGCCACGGTGACACCGAGCAGATAGCCGACACGCTGGCCGCCAAAGTCGTTGAGCTGCGCATCTTTCGCGATGAGGAGGGTCGGACAAATCGCTCGCTCGCCGATGTCGGCGGGGAGATGCTGGTGATCAGTCAGTTCACGCTGTACGCGGACACGC
>DASQLS010000289.1:0-7140 GCA_035629915.1 Candidatus Limnocylindrales bacterium
CCATCGGCGGCTCGGTTGAGCCGGTGTAGACTTCGCCCGCTTCTGGGCCCTCTGCTTTCGGCCCCTTGAATCTCGCCCCCGCTGGAGGATCTCGATCCAGATGACGACCGAGCGAGCGGCGCCGGCCACCAACTCGTGGCACGTGGCGCAGCAGCAGTTCGACAACGCCGCCGACCGACTCAAGCTCGACCCGGGCCTGCGCCAGGTCCTGCGTGAGCCCCGACGAGAGTTGCACGTCCACTTCCCGGTCAAGATGGACGACGGCAGCGTTCAGGTTTTCGCCGGCTTTCGCGTGCAGCACAACCTTGGTCGTGGACCGGCCAAGGGCGGCATCCGCTATCACCAGGACGTGTCCATCGACGAAGTCAAGGCGCTCGCGATGTGGATGACCTGGAAGTGCGCCGTAGTCGGCATCCCGTTCGGCGGCGGCAAGGGCGGCGTGATCGTCGATCCCAAGAAGCTCAGCCCGCGCGAGCTGGAGAACCTGACCCGCCGCTTCGCGACCGAGATCGAGGTGCTGATCGGCCCCGAGCGCGACATTCCAGCGCCCGACGTCAACACCAACGCCCAGACGATGGCCTGGATCATGGACACCTACTCAATGCACCAGGGCTTCACCGTCCCCGGCGTCGTCACCGGCAAGCCCATTGCCCTTGGCGGATCCGAGGGCCGCAACGAGGCGACGGCGCGGGGCACCGTGTACTGCGTCGCTGAGGCTGCGCGTCACCTGCATATCCACCTCGATGACGCCACCGTCGTCGTCCAGGGCTTCGGCAACGCCGGCTCCATCGCGGCCCAGCTGATGGTTGCCGAGGGCTCAACCGTGATCGCCGTGTCCGACTCTTCGGGTGGCATTCATGCCCCTGAGGGTCTCGACATCCAGCGCGTCATCGCCTGGAAGGCCGAGCACGGCACGGTCGTCGGCTTCCCCGGCGCACAGCCGGTTTCGAACGAAGAGATCCTCGAGATCGAGTGCGACATCCTCATCCCGGCTGCGCTGGAGAACCAGATCACGTCGGCCAACGCTGAGCGGATCAAGGCCAAGGTCATCGCCGAAGCAGCCAACGGGCCGACCACGCCCGAGGCAGACGAGATCCTCCACCGCCGCGGGATCTTCATGATCCCCGACATCCTGTGCAACGCCGGTGGCGTCACGGTCTCCTACTTCGAGTGGGTCCAGGACCTCAACCGGGATCACTGGAGCGAGGAGATCGTCAACGGCAAGCTGCACGAGATCATGACCAAGGCGTTCGCCGAGACGCTTGCCATCGCCCAGCGCGAGCAGGTGCACATGCGAATGGCCGCCTACCTGCTGGCCGTCGAGCGTGTCGCCTCGGCCACGTCGATGCGCGGGCTCTACCCGTAACTCGCGCTTCGAAGCGCAACTGAATGGATGGACTTGCGGCTGTCTGACTGACTAAACTGCCGCAAGCATTTCCGGCAGGCGGGGACGCCGGGGCCGGGCCGCAGGGAGGGGACCGTGGCCAAGCTTCCAGACGTGCGCGGCATGGAGTCGCTCGTCGACCTGTTCGACGCGCAGGCCGCGCAGTACGCCGATCGCCCGCTTCTCAGCGCAGAGACCGAAGACGGTCTCGACCAATGGACCGGCGCTGACCTCGCACGGCGTTCAAGGCTCGCCGCCTGGCGGCTCATCGCGGCTGGCATCAAGCGCGGCGACCGGGTGCTCGTCTGGGCACCCGCCGGCCCCGCCCTTGGCGCCTTCTACGTCGCCGGCTGGCGTGCCGGCATCGTTGTCGTGCCGCTCGACCAGCGCTTCGGTGCGGACGTCGTAGCCCGGATCGCGGCGCGTGCCGACTCGACGTGGATTGTCGTCGGCGACGGGATCGGACCGGGCAGCAACGCCGAGGTCGATGCGCTCAACCGGCTGTCGCTGGCGGATCTGACGAGCGACAGCCTCGACGACGTTCCTGCCGACTACGAAGCGCAGATGGCCAAGTGGCCGCGACCGACGCGCAAGGACACGACCGCGATCATGTTCACCTCGGGCACGACCGGTCAGCCGCGTGGGGTCATGCTCGGCCACCGCAATGCGCTCGATCCATGGGAACTGAGCATGTCGCATCTGGGTTATCGGGTGCTGTTGCGGGCGCTGATTCCCAAGGAGATGGTGACCGTGTCGGTCATGCCCATGTCGCACATCTTTGGCATCGGGGAGTTCGTCGGCGCGATCATGTTCGGCGGCCGGATCGTCTATCCGCAGGGCCGCAGCCCGCGCGCGCTCCTGGACGCGATGCGACGCCATCGGCCGACGTCGATGGCCGTGGCGCCTCGGTTCCTGGAGCTGTTCTGGACCCAGATGCTGCGCGAGATCACCGCGGCCGGCGGCCTCGAATCGTTCGAGCGCCGTCGCCAAAGGGCCGCGCGACTGCCGTACTTCATGCGCCGTCGCCTTTTCCGGCAGGAGCGAGCCCTTCTCGGCGGCCGGTTGAAGGCATTCAGCTCGGGCGCAGCCTACCTGCCACCGGACGTACAGCAGGCATGGGAGAGCATCGGCATCCCGGTCATGCAGGGCTACGGCGCAACCGAATGCGGCGCGGTGGCATCGACCTCCTTCTTCCGCCACCCGATCGGCAAGGTCGGCCGCAAGGTGCGCACCGCCAATGTCGAGCTTGCCGCGGACGGGGAGATCCTCGTGTCAGGCCCTGGCGTCGCGGACGGGTACTGGCGCGACCCTGAAGCGACCGCGCTGTCGTTCGACGAGAAGGGCCGCTACCACACCGGCGACATCGGCCGCTTCGACGAGAAGGGCAACCTCGTCCTGCTCGGCCGCAAGAAGAACATCATCGTGCTGTCCAACGGCTTGAACGTGTACCCCGAGGACATCGAGGCGCAACTGCACCTTGCCGGTCTGGGAGACACGGTCGTGCTCGAGACGGAGCCCGGTCGGATCGGCGCGGTCATCCTCGATCCGGAGGCCGAGCTCGCGGCTGTGGCACTCCCCGAGGACGCGACGAGCGACGAACGGAGAGCGGCGCTGCGCGAACGCATCGAGGCCGCCGTCCAGCTGGCCAACTCGAGACTGACCACACACGAGCGCATCGACACCTGGAAGATCTGGCCCGAGCCCGACTTCCCGCGCACCCACACGCAGAAGATCCGACGCGACCCGGTGCGCATGTGGGCGGCCGGGCCGTCGGCAGTGCCTCTCCCTGTTACTGAAGGAGTCGGCGCCGAGGCCTGATTCTTAGGCCGGCTCCGGTGGGAACGCCGCGCCAACCAGGGTGATTGCCGCCTCTGATGGTCGCGTCGCGGCAATCGGCATCAGCTGCTTCGCGACATGCGTCGCGGCCGCCTCGTCATCCCCGGCCGTGATCAGCTCTTGCGGCACGGGCTCGCCAACGTGGATCTTGTATCGCCACCTCCCATCGTCGGTGACAATGATCGGGACGACAGTCGCCTCGGCCAGCCGGGCGATCCGAAACCCGCCGCTCGAGAGCCTCAGCCGCCCGCCAGACCACATGCCATCGACGAAGTGGCCGCGCTCGTGATCGGCCGGCAGTAGCAGGCATCGACCGGGCGTCAGATAGCGAATCATCGATCGCGCATCGCCGCGTAAAAATGCGGCCGAGTCGCCCATCCGTGAGGCCCAGCGCGAATTCGAACGCATGCGCTGCGTCCGTGCCCATACCCGGCGGTCGACGATGACCGAGCCAATGCCGAGGCCGCGCTGGGCCAGCCAGCCGCCGAGAACGATCATGCCCCCGGTGTGAAGGGTCATCACCACGATTGGCCGCTGGCGAGCGATGTCGTCGAGCCGCTCGGCACCATCGGCTGAGAAGCGGCTGCTCCAGCGCGACTCCTTCCAGCGGTCGGTCCAGAGCAAGGGCAGCCAACGTTGATGGATTCGCGACTGGAAGCGCCAGCGGCGCAGGTAGCTTGGTCGTTCGCCTGACGGGGCAGGGAGGCGGCTGGCCGGCAGATGTGTCTCGGCTCCGGCTGGTCGGAGCCCTCGGAGCGCTGCGTACGGCCACAGCAGGAAATAGGCCATTCCGGGCGGGAAGATCGAAGCAACCGCCCGGCAGGCCAGGTAGAAGGCCAGCCCGAGAAGCTCCTTGACTCGGACCACCGATTCCCTCCCCACCACGCAGGTCCGCCGACCCGGCGATTGCGGCAATGCTCGCCGCGCCAGGCAGGCAGACTCTAGCGGCTGGGCGGTGCCACGTGAGCGTGGTGCTACGCTGCGGTCATGCTCGACCACGAAGAGCAGTTCCTGTTCAAGGAGGAGATCCTCCATCTGGCGACGGCACTCACAGATGGCGGGATGCTCGACAACGTTGAGGATCTGCTGACCGACGTCATCACCAGCCCGCGCTTCGACTCGGAGGTGTTCACCCTCGAGCGATCGCTGCAGGTCATGCTCGGAGCGCGCGCCGGTACGACGCTCGTTGGACTGCTGACGGTCACGCCCGAGGTCTTCGACCAGGTCGCCGAGGTGCGCATCCAGCCCGAGATCCACGAGCGGCTCGTCGCATGGCGGGCGAGATTCGGTCTCGCGATCGACAACGCGCTGAATTTCCTGAACAACCCCGACGGCATCCAGGGTCACAACTTCTCGACCCAGGTGGCGCACGTCGACGACCGCCGCGTGCTGCAGGGACGTCTCACGCTGGTTCGCTACAACAACGAGCCGCAGTTCTTCGTTGCCGACGCGGCGGTGTTCTACGGATTGATCGCGGACGTGCTCGATCGGCTGGTGCCGCAGACGGATGACGAGACGATCGACCCTGAGACGCTGACCCGGATCAAGGACGCAATCGCCGTCATTGAGCGCAAACAGATCGCACGCGACCGCACCTAACCACACCGCGATCGTCACGGGGCCGCTCACCGAATAGTGCCATTGCGGGCTTGCGCTCACCCCATAGCCTTTGATCAATGGCACCTAACCGCGTGACCCGCGGCCCGCTATGGGTCGTGGCGCTGCTCGTTGCGCTCGTGTTCATCGCGGCTACACCTGTCTCAGCGGCAGAGCCAAGCGGCTACGGGTACTTCCACACGTATGCCGAGATGGGCGACGTGATCGACGACGCTGTTGCGGACCATCCGGGCATTGCCGCCAAGTTCTCGATCGGCCAGAGCTACCAGGGCCGCGCGATTCGGGCGATCCGCATCACGGCCAACGTTGGCGCCAGCAACCAGGGCAAGCCGGAGATCTTCATCAACGGCATGATCCACGGCCGCGAACGCGCCTCAGGCGAGCTGGCCATCCACATGATCGAGGTCCTGACCAACAACTTCGGCCAGGGCACGACCCTCGGCCAGCGCGTGACGTCGATCCTGCAGAACACCGTCGTGTACATCGTGCCGATGGTCAACCCGGATGGCGCCGAGTTCGACTTCCAGGGCGGCACGTTCCACAAGTGGCGCAAGAACCGCCAACCGATTCCGGGCTCCGGCGCGATTGGCGTCGATCTCAACCGCCAGTTCGGTTACACCTGGAATTGCTGCCCCACCGGATCGAGTGGCAACCCGTCGAGCGACTTCTACCGTGGGCCGGAGGCATGGTTCGCGCCAGAGGTCCGCGCCTACCGAAACTTCGTCAACGACCGTGCGCACCGGCTCGAGGGCATCCTGAGCCTCCATTCGGCCGGTCGCCAGGTGCTCTGGCCGTACGCCTACACCAAGCAGGACGTGCCGAGTGACATGACTGCCGCCGATCACCAGGCGATGGTCGCCCTCGGCCGCGGCATGGCCCAGCGCAACGGATACAAGGCCGAGCAGGGCAGCGATCTGTACATCGTTGCCGGCGATCAGGACGACTGGGCCTACGGAGTGCACGGCATCTACGCGTTCACGATCGAGATGGCCAAGGGCTCGGCGAAGCGCTACTACCCCAGTCAATCCGAGCTCAACAGGGATCTCGATCGCAATCGCAAGGCAATCCTGTGGTATCTCGAACAGGCCGACTCGAATGCGAGCCAGAGCCTCGTGCGCAGCCCCGCAACGGCGGCCACGGCCGGGCAGGGGAGCACTGTCTCGTCCGAGGCCTTCGCAGAGTCGGCGGCAGCGGCGACACAGAAGTTCAACCAGTCTGTCTTCAACGCCAACGCGGTTCAGCCGCAGAAGACGAACTGCTGGTGCGTTGTCGCTTCGACGCGCGCCTGGCTGCGGCACATGAATCCTTCGTTCTCGGTCAAGCAGAGCGACCTGAACGCGTACATGACCACCAAGGACAAGAACGACTGGACCGATCCGAGCACGAGCTACTACATCCGCTGCACCGGTGGATCACCCAGCCCGAGCTTTGCGCACGACGGTCGGGGCATGGCCTGGACGTTGTGGAACAACCGGCCGGCCGGCACGGATCATGGTTTCCAGGACTACAAGACGACGACCGCCAAGGCGATGAACTGGCAGTTCGTGCGCAACATCCGCGCGACCGGCGACCCCGTCGGCGCGATCGTTGCCGCGGGCCAGCACGCGATCCTCGTCGTGGGCTACAAGACCCGGCTCGATCCGTTCCACGAGAACGGTGAGAAGAACAACCTGTACGGCTTCCGCGTCTGGGACCCGTGGTATCAGGCTGGATTTGGCAACTGGTCGGGCTGGCCGGCCGGCGGATTCTCCGGCAACGCCTACGTGACCGTTCAGGACTGGAATCAGAAGTACTTCAAGAAGGACGTGAACGAGGGGCCGTACTACTCCGGCGCGTTCGTTGGCGTCCTCCCGAGTGCGAACGTCGAGGCCCCGAGCGACAACCCGGGCCGAAGCTACGGCCAGGATGCCTACGACACGGCAAACGCCGACGAGCCGACCGATCCGCCCGAGGAGCCACCGCCGGCTGATCCGCCGAACGCTCCGGCTCTCGCGCCTGCGGCGTCGGTCGCCGATGCCATCTCGCTCGGACTTCGCACCCACGGGCTGCTGAACGATCCTGCGTTGGGCAACCTGCCGGCTTCGTACGCGGTCGGCAGCAGCGTGATGGTCGAGTCGCTTGCCGCACAGATGCCGTCGTACCTGCTCGTCGAGCTCATGGTTGGCAGCAGCGTCCGAGCGGTCGCGTCGGTCAACGTGACCAGCCGCGGCTACGTTTTTGGCGAGCTGCGTCCGACCACCGGCAGCTGGCGCCTGCCGAGCTCGGCGACGATGAGCAACGCGCTGCGCGCGAATGGCCTGAGC
>DASQLS010000290.1:0-12373 GCA_035629915.1 Candidatus Limnocylindrales bacterium
CCGTGCCAGAACAAGTGCCCCAGCCACATCGACATCCCGGGCTTCCTGAAGGCCAACACCGAGGGCAACTTCATCGAGTCGGCGCGCATCTTCAAGCGCACGATCCCCTTCCCGAGCGTGCTCGGCCGCGTCTGCCCGGCACCGTGCGAGGAGCACTGCCGCCGCGACGAGGTCGAGGAGGCGATCGCCATCCGTGACTCGCACCGCTACGCCGGCGACCAGGTGCTCAAGGCACAGGCGATGGGCATCAAGGCGCCCGTGCCGTTCGAGGTCCAGCCCAAGTCGGGCAAGCGAGTGGCGGTCATCGGATCGGGTCCGGCGGGAATGTCGGCCGCCTACTACCTGCTCATCGCCGGCCACGACGTGACCGTCTACGAGAAGGATCCGGCGCCCGGCGGCATGCTCCGCTACGGCATCCCGCAGTACCGCCTGCCCAAGGTCGAGGTGCTCGAGGCCGAGTACCAGTCGGTAACCGACCTCGGCGGCGTGATGGTCACCAACGCCGAGCTCGGCCGCGACTTCACGATCGACGACCTCCAGAACCAGGGCTTCGACGCGGTCTGCGTAGCCATCGGCTGCTACGAGGTCAACACGCTCGGCGTGCCCGGTGAGGACGCCGACGGCGTCCTCGATGGCCTCGAATACCTGCGCATCGCCACGCTGGGCCTGCCCTACCCGGGCCACGCGGGAACGCGGGTGGTGGTCATCGGCGGCGGCTTCACCTCGATGGACTGCTCGCGCACCTCTGTTCGCCAGGGCGCGGCCGAGGTTACGCTCGTCTACCGCCGCGACATGAAGGACATGCCCGCCGCAAACGAAGTTCACGAGATGCTCGAGGAGGGCGCCCGGGCCATCTTCCAGGCCGCTCCGACGCGCGTCGTCACCGACGACAACAACAAGGTGACCGGCGTCGAGTTCCAGCGCATGCGCCTCGGCGAGCCCGACGCGTCGGGCAGGCGCCGGCCCGAGCCGATGTCCGGCACCGAGTTCGTCATCGACTGCGACCGCGTCCTGCTGGCAATCGGCCAGGGGCCGAAGCTCGACTGGCTCGATCACGGCTCGGAGGGCATCGGCGCGACCAAGAACCGGCGCCTGGCGGCCGACGCGGTCACGTTCACGACCGGCCGGCGCGGGGTGTTCGGCACCGGCGACGTCCGCATCGGCGCGGCGACGGTGGTGCAGGCAAATGCGGAGGGTCGCCGCGCGGCGTATGCGATCGACGCCTACCTGAAGGGCCAGGACCTCGACGCGATCAAGACGCGCCAGACGCTGGCCGAGCCGCAGCCCGAGTTCCTCAACATCGTGCCCTACACGGGCGAGCTCAAGGAGCCGCGCTACCGCCTCAAGGCGATGGCGGCCGAGGTGCGCAACAAGAGCTACGTCGAGTACGAGATCCCGTACACCCAGGACGACGCCATGGCCGAGTCCAAGCGCTGCCTGCAGTGCACGTGCGAGGCAATCGGCTACTGCGACCTGCGCCGCCAGGGCATCGAGTACGGCACGACCCTGACCACGCTCGAGCCGCTGAACAGCGGCGCATTCTCACATCGCTCCGTGAACGAGAACCGCTTCACCGGCACCAACCACGACTACATCAGAGACGACTCGCACGCCTTCATCCTGCGCGAGCCGGCACGCTGCATCGACTGCGGCCGCTGCGCGAACGTGTGCAAGGAGGTCGTCGGCGCGGCGTGCTACGACTTCATGCGCACCGGCTTCGACACGCTCGTGACGACGCCGCTCGACATGAGCCTCAACACGACGCCGTGCGTCAGCTGTGGCCGCTGCGCCGAGACGTGCCCGACGGGCGCGCTGATGCCCAAGCCTCGCGTGCTCGAGAAGTACGAGGTCGATGAGAGTCGCTGCATCCTGTGCGGCATCTGCGTCGACGCGTGCCCGTACGACGCCCTGCGCTGCGGGCCCGACTTCGAGCTCAGCCACGAGAGCCGCTCCGAGCCGATGCTCGACCTGCTGGCAACCAGCTTCGTCGACCGCCACACCGAGATCTCGTCGGTCAAGAAGGAGCGCGACTGGCTCGACCGGGCGCGTCAAAGCGGCCGATTGATCGATCCCGGACGGACGCTGCCGATGCTCCCCGCCGGGGTTGGCGCGAACGGCAACGGTCATTCCGGCAACGGCCACGCGGGCAACGGCCACGCTGCCGACTCGCATGCCGGGCACGCCCACGCCGGGCACGGTCACGACGCGGCGATCATCGATCCGCCGGCGGGCGAGTACCGCACCGGGCGCTGATGGACCTCGGCCTGCCCCCGACCGTCCCGTTTCTCGACTGGGCGTGGGATGACCTTCTATTCCTGGCGCTCGCCGGGGTGATGCTCGCGGCGGCGATCTTCGTCGTCATCGGCCGCGACATCGTTCGATCGGGCCTGGCGATGATGCTCGCCTTCGCCGCACTGGCCGGCATCTACGCGATGGCAGGCGCGGTCGTCGTCGCTGCCGCTCAGGTGCTCATCTACATCGGGGCGATCAGCATCCTGATCCTGTTCGCGATCATGCTCACTCAGACCAAGTCAGGCCCGGCCGATCTCGTCTTCCACCGCCAATGGTGGGCAGGTCTGCTTGCCGCAATCGGCGTCGCGCTGCTGATGATCATCAGCGTCATCAACACCCAGTGGCCGCTGCGCGTCGCTGAGAGGCTGTGGTCGCCGACTGACGAGGTCGCGATGCTGCTGTTCATGGATCCGCTGTACGTCTTCGCGCTGCAGGTGGTCGCAGTGCTGCTCACCGCAGCGGTGATCGGCGGCGTTTTCCTGGCCAAGCGCGAGGGTCTGACCGATCCTGGTGAGCGCGAGACGGCCACGTTCCAACAACTCCGCCCGACCTCGAACCTCGAGCGTCTGCCGCGACCGGCAGGTGTCGACGCTGCGCAGGCGGACCAGGCGTGAGCCACGGGACGCGCCCATGAGTCAGTCGCTCGACGCATACCTCGTGCTCTCGGCGCTGCTCTTCTCGATCGGCACATTCGGCTTCCTCGCCCGGCGCAACGCGATCGCGATGCTGATGTCGATCGAGCTGATGCTCAACGCCGTGAACCTGGCCGCGATCGCCTTCGGCGCCTTCACGCCCCAGCTACAGAACCACGCGTCGCTGATCGCGCTGCTCGTCATGGCCGTTGCCGCGGCCGAGGCGACCGTCGGCCTGGCAATCGTCATCGCCATCTATCGCAACCGCCGCACGCCGCTGGTCGACGAGTACGCCAGCATGCGCGAATAGCGCCCTAGACGATGCCGACCGACCAACTCCTCGTTTTGTCGCTGATGGCGCTGCCCATCGGCGGCTTCGCGTTGACCGCGCTCATCGGCCGGCGCCTCTTCACCAGGGCGTGGCTGATCGCCGTGCCGGTGATGATCGTGACCTGGCTGATCGCGATGTACCTCGTCTACCAGACGCTCTTCGTCGGCGCCTTCGGGGTAGACGGACTCCACTTCACGCTGTACGAGTGGATCCCCGCCGGCGACTTCGTCGTCGAGGCCAACTTCGCGGTCGACGCTCTGACCGCGGTAATGCTCATCGTGGTCACCACCGTGGGCATGCTCGTCCACGTCTACTCGATCGGCTACATGGCCCACGACCCCGGCCGATGGCGCTTCTTCGCCTACCTGAACCTGTTCATGTTCAGCATGCTGCTGCTCGTCCTGGCCGACAACTTCCTGCTGCTGTTCGCGGCGTGGGAGCTGGTCGGTCTATCGAGCTATTTGCTGATCGGCTTCTGGTACAACCGGCGCTCGGCGGCGCTGGCGGCCAAGAAGGCGTTCATCGTCAACCGCGTCGGTGACTTCGGCTTCGCGCTCGGCATCGCGGCGGTCTGGACGACGGTCGGCACGCTCAATTTTGCCGGCCCCGAGGGAGCTTTCGAGCTGCTTCCCGAGGCGCTCCACGAGGGTCTGATGGAGCCGTGGATGATGACCGGCATCGCGCTGCTGCTGTTCATGGGCGCGATGGGCAAGAGCGCCCAGTTCCCGCTCCACGTATGGCTGCCCGACGCGATGGAGGGCCCGACCCCGGTCAGCGCCCTGATCCACGCCGCGACGATGGTCAACGCCGGCGTCTACTTCGTCGCCCGCGCCAACCCGATCTTCTCCTCGGCCCCGACGGCGATGGTCATAGTCGCGGCTGTCGGCATCTTCACCGCCATCTTCGCCGCGTCGATCGCCTTCACCCAACGCGACATCAAACGAGTGCTGGCTTATTCGACGCTGTCCCAGCTGGGCTACATGTTCGCCGCGCTGGGGGTTGGTGCCTTCACGGCGGCCATCTTCCACCTCGTGACCCACGGCTTCTTCAAGGGCCTCCTCTTCCTCGGCTCAGGCTCGGTCATCCATGCCGTGCACGAGGAGCAGGACATGAACCGGATGGGTGGCCTGTGGCGCAAGATCCCGGTCACCCACTGGACGATGCTCATCGGCGCGATCGCCATCGCCGGCATTCCGCCACTGGCCGGCTTCTGGAGCAAGGACGAGATCCTCGGCGAGAGCTTCAAGAACGGCTTCCAGTGGGTCTGGCTGATCGGCGTCGTGGTCGCGGTGATGACCGGCCTGTACATGTTCCGGTTGATGGGCAAGACGTTCTACGGCGAGAGCCACGTCGATCCGCACATCGAGGACAAGATCCACGAATCGGGCCCGGCGATGACCATCCCACTGATCATCCTCGCCGTGCCGTCGCTGCTGATCGGCCTGGCGATCGGGTTCCCGCCTGAAAACGGGTCAATCCACCACTGGCTCGAGCACACCTTCGAGCACGCCCGCGAGAACCTCGGGCTGCACCACGCGGAGTACGCGCTGTTCGGCATCGATGGGGCGCTGGCCATCGTCAGCATCGCCGCGGCGGCGATCGGTGTCGGGCTGGGCATCTACTACTTCGGCTTCTTCCGCCGCCGCGAGAACCGCGAGCGAGTCGAGTCGATGACTGAGCGCCTCGAGCCGCTCTACGTCGGTTCGTTGAACAAGTGGTGGTTCGACGACCTCAATGACCTGATCTTCGTCCGCTTCGGCGGCGCCGTCGCCCGGGCCATGTGGTGGTTCGACGTACGCGTCGTCGACGGCGCGGTCAACGGCATCGGCGGGCTGACCCAGAGCACCGGCCGCGGCATCCGCCAGATTCAGACCGGCCGCGTCCAGAACTACGCGCTGGGCATCGCCGCCGGGCTGCTCGTCATCGCCGTCACGTACATGTTCATGGCCCGCTGATGAGCAATCTGCCGTTGCTGACCCTGGTCGTCTTCCTGCCCGCCCTGGGTGCGCTGCTGATCGCATTCCTGCCGCGCGAGCGACACAACTGGATCCGCTGGGCGGCGCTGGGCACGTCGCTCGTGACGTGGGTCGTGTCGCTCGTCCTGCTGGTCAACTTCGACCCCAGCCAGGCCGGCTTCCAGTTCGTCGAAACAGCCGAGTGGGTACCCGCCTTTGGCATCCAGTACAAGCTCGGCGTCGACGGCATCTCGATCGCCCTGGTCGTACTGACGACGACCCTGACCGCGATCAGCATCCTGGCCAGCTTCGGGCCGATCAAGGAGCGCGTGAAGGAGTACATGATCTCCTTCCTGATGCTCGAGGTGGGCATGGTCGGCGTGTTCCTTGCGCTCGACATGTTCCTCTTCTACATCTTCTGGGAGCTGGTGCTCATCCCGATGTACCTGATCATCGGCATCTGGGGCGGCGCCAACCGCATCTACGCCACGATCAAGTTCGTCCTCTACACGCTCATCGGATCGCTGCTCATGCTGGTCGCGATCCTGGGCATGGCCTACAGCTACCAGGTCGCCACCGGCACGTGGGCCGGCGCGTTCGACTACCTGACACTGCGCGGCTTCGGCTTCGATCCGACGCTCCAGTTCTTCGCCTTCGCCGGCTTCTTCCTCGCCTTCGCGATAAAGGTGCCGATGTTCCCGTTCCACACCTGGCTACCCGATGCGCACGTCGAGGCGCCGACCGCCGGCTCGGTCATCCTCGCCGGCGTGCTGCTCAAGCTCGGCGGCTACGGCCTGCTGCGCTTCTGCGTGCCGCTCTTCCCCGACGCCGCGGTCCAATGGGCGCCGCTGATCATCGTCCTGTCGCTGATCGGCATCGTCTACGGCGCCATCGTGGCGCTCGTCCAGCCCGACCTTAAGAAGCTCGTCGCCTACAGCTCGGTCAGCCACATGGGCTTCGTGACGCTCGGCATCTTCGTGTTCACAGAGCAGGGCGTGCAGGGCGCGATGATGCAGATGATTGCCCACGGCATCATCACCGGCGCGCTGTTCCTGCTAGTCGGCGTGATCTACGAGCGAACCCACGATCGGACAATTGCCAAGATGGGCGGCCTCGCCGGCGTCTTGCCCGTCTACTCGGCCATCTTCGGCTTCTTCGTTCTGGCCAGCCTTGGCTTGCCCGGCCTGGCCGGTTTCGTGGGCGAGTTCCTGGTCATCGTCGGCGCGTTCGACTTCTACCCGCTCGTGGCAGCGGTCGCCGCGCTGGCGATGATGCTCGGCGCGGCGTACCTGCTGTGGATGTATCAGCGCGTGGTCTTCGGCGACCTGTCCGACTTCCTGCGCGGCCTCGGCCATCACCTGACCGACATGGACCGGCGCGAGGTGCTCACCCTGGCGCCGCTGGTCGCGATGGCGGTCGCTTTCGGCATCTTCCCCGGCCTCCTGACCGAGCTCTTCCAGGCCCCGATCGAGGACCTGCTCGCGCAGATCGCGCCCGCCGTGCTGGCGGCCGGCGGAAGGTGAGGCTGACCAGATGATCGGCGTCGACCAGAACACGATCCTCGCCCTGCTGCCGCCGGCCGGCATGGTCGTGCTCGCGTTCCTGCTCGTGATCGTCGACCTCGCCCGTCCGGGCCGCGATCGGCTCATCACCTTCGTTGCCTCGGCCGGCTTCCTGCTGCTGATGGCATTGACCGTGGTCATTGGGCCGCTGCCCAACATCGGCATCCTGACCGGCCCGGTCGAGGTGTTCGGTGGCGCCTACGTGCGCGACACGATGACCGCCACGCTCGACCTGCTGTTCCTGGCGATCGGCCTGTTGAGCGTCCTCTTCGGGCCCGACTACCTGCGACCGCGCGGCCTGCCGGCAGCCGAGTTCGCGGCGATGCTCTGCTTCGCGCTGACCGGCGCCATGTTGCTCGGTGGCGCGCACGACGTGATCATCCTGTTCCTGGCGCTCGAGTTGATGGTGCTGCCCGGCTACATGCTCGCCGGCTACGCCAAGCGCGACGGCCTGTCGACCGAGGGCGCGATCAAGTACTTCCTGCTCGGGTCGTTCTCGAGCGCGATCTTCCTGTTCGGCCTGGTGCTCACCTTCGGCTTCACCGGCACGACCAACATCTCCGAGATTGCCGACGTCCTGCGCGGTGGCCTCGAGGGCGCCGGGCTGGCGCCCGGCTTCGTGATGGGCCTGGCGCTGTTGACGACTGGCGCCGCGTTCAAGATCGCGGCAGTTCCGTTCCACTACTGGACGCCGGACGCGTACCAGGGCTCGCCGACGCCGGTCACCGGCTACCTATCGGTGGGTCCCAAGGTCGCCGCCTTCGCACTCATCCTGCGCCTGTTCGTCGAGGCGCTCGGTCCGGTCAAGGAGGACTGGACGCCGTTCATCGTCTTCCTCGCCGCCGCCACGATGACGCTGGGTAACCTGGTCGCCCTTAGCCAGGACAACATCAAGCGCATGCTTGCCTACAGCTCGATCGCGCACACCGGCTACATCCTCGTCGGCCTTGCCGCGTACGGCGCCTCCGCGGTCGGTTCGCCGGCCGAGCAGGCCGGCCTCCAGGCGGTCTTCTTCTACAGCATCGCCTACGCGTTCATGAACCTCGGCGCGTTCGCCGTCGTAGCCGCGCTCCAGCGCCGGCCGGGCGTGACCAGCCAGATCTCGAGCTTCTCCGGTCTCGGCCGGCGCGCGCCCATGCTCGCCGCGCTGATGCTGCTGTTCCTGCTGTCGCTGACCGGAATTCCGCCGCTGGCCGGCTTCTGGGCCAAGTGGTACGTCATCCAATCGGCGCTCCAGGTCGGCGGCTGGCTGACGCTGCTCGCCGTGCTGACGATGATCAACGCGGCCATTGCCGCGTTCTACTACCTCCGCGTCGCGGTCTACATGTACATGCGCGACGCGCCCGAGTCGACGCCCGCTGTCAGCATCGGTCGCGCCACTCGCACCGGACTCGGCGTGGCCGCGGTGGCAACGGTCGCAATCGGACTCATCCCTCCGGTGACGATCGCCGTCATCACCCTGGCCGAGCAAGCCGCCCTGGCGCTTCTCTAGCCCGGTGGCCGGGGGAGACGGCGCCAGAAACGACGGCAGGAGCAAGCGGGCCGGCTCAAGCGGCGAAAGCGCGCGACTGCGCGAATACCTGGGCAGCCTGCTCGGCAAGGGCGAGCGGCTGATCGTCGTCTCGAATCGCGGGCCGCTCTCGTTTCGCCGCTCTCGTTCCGGGGAGTGGCGCGCCAAGCGAGGCTCCGGAGGGCTGGTGACGGCACTCGCCGAGGTCGGCCGCCTCGCGCCGGTGACGTGGATCTCCGCGGCGATGGACGCCGCGGACCGCCAGGTGGCGGAGGTGCTGCGCGGCCCGAGCAACGACGAACAACGCCAGATCCTGGCGCTCATCGACGAGCAGCTGCCCGACCAGGACCTGCGACTCGACATGCGCGAGATCCGGAGCGAGGCATGGCACGGCCACTACGCCGTGGTCGCCAATCCGTTCCTGTGGTTCATGCAGCACCAGCTGTACACGCTGCCCTACGAGCCGACGATCGACCAGCCGTTGATCGACGCGTGGCAGTCCGGCTATCGCGTCGTGAACGAGACCCTCGCTCGAGCCGCGCTCGAGGCGGCCGGCAACAGCCCCCGGGCTGTCGTGCTCCTCCAGGACTACCACCTCTACCTGGCCGCGACGACTATTCGCGAGGCAAAGCCGGACAGCCTGCTGCTCCACTTCAACCACATCCCGTGGCCGGCCGTCGACTCGTGGCTGGTGCTGCCACAGGGTCTTCGTCGCGCGATTTGCGAGGGCCTGCTGGCGAACGACATCGTCGGCCTGCAGACCGACCGCTACGCGACCAACTTCCTGGCCTCTGTCGAGGCGTTCGTCCGAGATGCGCGGGTCGACCCGGCCGGCCGGCACGTTCGCTGGCGCGGCCGGACGATCTGGGTACGCGGCTATCCCATCTCGATCGATCCCGAGGCGCTTTCGCGCTTCGCCCGCGACCCGGCCGTGATCAAGCGCCGTGACGAGCTGACCAAGCGGCTCGATCGCGCCGGGCAGCCGCGTCTCATCGTGCGCGTCGACCGTCTTGAGCCGTCGAAGAACGTGCTGCGCGGCTTCCTCGCCTTCGAAGCACTGCTGCGGCGACGACCGGACCTGCGCAAATCCGTACGTTTCCTGGCCATCCAGTCGATCAGCCGCGAGAACGTGCCCGAGTACGCACGCTACGCCAGCGCAGTGCGCGAGGTCGTGGCGCGCGTGAACGGCATGTCTGACCCGGACGAGGCGCCGATCTGGATGCTCGACGGCTCGGAGTACGCGCTCGCGATCGCCGCCCTGTCGCTGGCCGACGTGGTACTGGTGAACCCGGTCGTAGATGGCATGAATCTCGTCGCCAAGGAAGCCGCCATCGTCGGCCGCGGCGCACTCGTCCTGTCGGAGACCGCCGGCGCGGCCGAGCAGCTCGCCGCCGACGCGTTGATGGTCAGTGCCGCGGATGTTGCCGGCACGAGCGAGATGCTCGAGCGCGGCTTGGACATGGCGCCCGAGGAGCGCGCGACACGCCTGCGCCACCTGCGCGCCTCGGTGCGCGAGGAGGATCTCGCCTGGTGGCTGTCGCGCCAGCTTCGCGACCTTGCCGCGGTGGCCAAGGGCGGGCGGCCGCCGTCGCGTGCGCTGCGCGACACGGTGCGCCGGTTCGAGCCAGAGTTGCGCAGCTAGAGGAGTTCCGATGGGTATCAGCATCCAGTTTCTCGGCGCCGCGGGCTGCGTGACCGGTTCGCAGTTCCTTGTCACGGTCGGCGATCGACGCGTCCTGGTCGACTGCGGCATGTTCCAGGGCTCGCCACAGGAGGTTGAGCGGAACCAGATGCCGTTCGCCTTCGACCCGCTGACGCTCGACGCCCTGCTGCTGACCCACGCCCATCTCGACCACTGCGGCCGAACTCCTGCACTGACGCGGGCCGGGTTCGGAGGCCCGATCCATGCCACGAAGGCCACGGTCGACCTGGCCGACATCGTGCTGACCGACTCGGCCAGGCTGCAGGTTGAGTTCACCAAGCGCTGGAACAGACGCCAGGCACGACGCGACGAACGCGCGGAACAGGCGGATGCCGAAACCCAGTCCGAGGCCGTCGCCCAGGAGACCGACGACGAGTCGCTCCCCGACCGGCTCCGCCACGCGCCGCCGGAGGGCAAGACGGTGCTCCGCCAGCCCCTCTACGACGAGCATGATGTGCGCCGCGCCATGTCGCAGATGCGCGGATGTGACTACGGCGATGTCGTCGAGGTGACTGACGGAGTGACGGCAATCTTCCACGACGCCGGTCACATCCTCGGCTCGGCGATCATCGAGCTGCGCGTCAGCGATGGTGAGTCTGAGCGGACCATCGTCTTTTCGGGCGATCTCGGACGTGACGACACGCCGATCATGCGCGACCCGACGCCGCTCGCCCACGCCGACTACGTGCTGGTCGAGTCGACCTACGGCAATCGTGAGCACGCCTCGCACGACGAAGCGATCGACAACCTTGTCGCCGCGGTGACCGAGGTCGCCTCGGACGAGGGCGTGCTGCTCGTGCCGGCGTTCGCCATCGGGCGCACCCAGGAGCTGGTCTGGGTGCTCGACGACCTGGTGCGCGACGGCCGCATTCCGCGCGTTCCTCTGTACCTGGACTCGCCGATGGCCTCGAAGGCGACCGAGGTCTATGCCAACCACCCCGAAACCTACGACGAGGAGACGCTCGGGCTGCTCCGCTCAGGCGACTCGCCACTGCAGTACCCGGGCCAACAGTTCACCGATTCGGTCGAGGAGTCGAAGGGGATTCGGTACGCCAACCGGCCGATCATGGTCGTCGCCTCGTCGGGCATGCTCACCGGCGGCCGGATCATGCATCACCTGAAGGACTTCCTGCCCGACCCAAGGTGCACGCTGCTGTTCATCGGCTACCAGGGCGAGGGCACGCTCGGCCGGCACATCGCCGACGGCGGGAAGTCCGCTCGCATCGACGGCGAGGAGGTGGCCGTCAACTGCCGCGTTCGAACGATCAGCGGCTTCAGCGCGCACGCCGATCAGCACGAGCTCGAGGCGTGGCTGGCGCACTTCGGCAGGTCGGGCGGTGCGGAGGCTTCGCCACGGACCGTCTTTATCGTGCACGGCGATCCGGACGCGGCCGAGGCCTTCAGCACGCGCATCCGATCCGAGCTACAGATGGACGCTCACGTCGCCCAGCACCGCGAGATCGTCACCCTCACCTAGTCCAGCCGGTAGACGAACTCTTCGATGTCGTCGTCGGGTGATGGCCGCTGCTCAAGGCGGACGAAGGCGTTCTTCTCGAGCACGCGCTGCGAGCCCACGTTTGAGATCACCACCAGGCCGTAGATCGGGCGCTCTGGGATTTCCCGGACGAACAGGCCCAGAGCCTCGGTGGCGACGCCGCGGCCCCAGAACTCCCGGCCGATCCAGTAGCCGACGTAGCGCACGCCGTCGCTCGACCAGCTCAGCATGTTGCCGGCGACTACCCCATCCACGAGCACCGTTCGCGCCAGGCCGTCGGGATTGACCATGATCTTGGTCGTCCAGACCTCGAAATGTGATGCCCGGTCGCGTGACCCGAATACGGCCATGGCGACGGCTTCCGGGTCGGATTGGAACTCGTAGAAAGACTCGAGATCCGATACCTCGACGGGCCGAAGCTCGATCATGAATCGAGTTGCCGGGCGATGGCCGACAGGAAGCGCGTCGCATTGACGGGCGAGGCGAGAACGAGGTCCGCCGCGGCAAGAACTTCGGCCGGGACCTCACTGCGCGCCTGGACAGCGACCGAGATCCCGTCCGTGACGCCGGCGGCGCGCAGCTCGCGCAACGCTCGGAATGCCATCGCGTCGCTGACGTCGTCGCCGAGCATGAACACGCTCCTCGGCCGATGCTCGGCGATCAGCGTGGTCAGTGCCTCGCCCTTGGCCACTGCCCCGAATGGCCGCAGCTCGAGCACGCGCCGGCCCGGGAAGCGCTCCAGGACCCGCTCCGGATCGAGCTCGTCTGCCGCGGCTCGAACACGAGCTCCGGCTGCCTCGATGTCCGGCGCGGTTCGGTAGTGAAAGGCGACCGCGGGTGGCTTGCGCTCGACGATCAGCCACGAATCGGGGATGAGACGCGGCATGTCGTCGG
>DASQLS010000291.1:0-4743 GCA_035629915.1 Candidatus Limnocylindrales bacterium
CGTGGCCGGACTCTCGGCGATGTTCACCGCCCAGGCGGTCGAGGAGGCCAAGCGGGCCGAACAGGCCGGTGCTCGCGGATTGCTCGTCTTCCCGATCCCGGCCTATCAGGGCACGCCGCTCGATCCTCAGGTGCCGGTCGCATATCACGAAGCAATCGCCCAGGGCTGCAGCCTGCCCATGGTCGCCTTCCAGCTCCAGCCGGCACTCGGCGGCGTGATCTTCTCGGAGGACGCGCTGCGCCAGATCGCCGCGATCGACAACGTCATCGCGCTGAAGGAAGCGTCATTCGACGCCCGGCTGTACCTCCTGACGCGACGCATGATCGAGCGCCTCGAGCGACCGATCGACCTGCTCACTGGCGACGACAACTTCATCTACGAGTCGTTCGTGATGGGCGCCGAGGGCGCGCTGATCGGCTTTGGCACGCTCGCCACCGATTTGCAGGTGGAGATGTACCGGCTCACGCTCGAAGGCTGCTGGACCGAGGCGCGCGAGATCTGGGAGCGCATCCTGCCGCTCGAGGAGGTCGTCTACGGAGCGCCGGTACGCAACTACCGAGCGCGAACCAAGGTGGCGCTCAAGGAGCTCGGCGTGATCGAGTCGACGTTGATGCGCCCGCCCCTGCTGGCCGTGGGCGACGAGGAAACCGCGTCCATCCGCGCGGCGCTCGGCACGGCCGGCCTGCTCTGATGGCGGGTGCTCTCGCCGGCCGGGTCGTGCTGGTGACCGGCAGCAGCCGCGGGATCGGTGCCGCGATTGCGGCCAAGGCGGCCGCCGAAGGGGCAAGCGTCGCCGTCCACTACAACACGGCTGAGGACGGCGCGCGCAGAACGGTCGAGCGTGCCCAGGCTGCGGGCGTCGAGGCGGAGGCATTCCAGGCCGACCTGGCCGATGGGAAGCAGGCGGAGGGCCTGGTCGAGCAGGCGATCGCCCGATTTGGCCGACTCGATGGTCTGGTGAACAACGCCGGCCGGACCCAGGTCGGACCGTTCCTCGAGCTGCCGGCCGAGGAATGGGACCTGGTCCTCGCCACCGACCTGAGTGCCTCGTTCCACACCTGCCGCGCCGCATTGCCGTCGATGGTCGATCGGGGCAATGGCGCGATCGTCAACATCTGCTCGCGCCTGGGCCAGATGGGCATTCCCGAGACGGCGGCCTACAGCGCCGCCAAGGCCGGCCTGATCGGGCTGACTCGCTCGCTCGCGCGTGAGTTCGGGCCACGTGGGATCCGCATCAACGCCGTCGCGCCGGGCGTGGTGGTCACCGACATGACCGCTGATCTGGTCAACAGCGAGACCGGCAAGCAACGAATGCGCGACATGCCGCTCGGACGCTTCGGACAGCCCGAGGAGATCGCCGACGCAGTGATCTTCCTGCTCTCCGACGCGTCGTCGCTCTTCCTTGGCCAGACGCTCAATCCCAACTCGGGCGGGTACATGCCGTGACCACCGGCGAGCTCCTTCCCGTGTCCCTCCGTGCACCCGTATCCACGTATCCGACTAACTATCCGCTCAGTGGTGACTGGGCCCTCAGTGGTGACTGGGACGCGGCTTGGTGTCTGCGCTCACTCGCAGTCCACCCGACCGCACTTGCCATGCACCCGACCGCGCGTGCAATCCACCCGACTGCGCTCGCCATCCACCCGTATGGATTGTTAGTCGGATCGGTGGATGGGCATGCAGCTATGGGGGTCCGTCCGTGACCAAGATCATCTCGGTCCGCGACGCAGTTGGCCTGGTAAAGGACGGCACCACGCTGTTGATCGGTGGCTCCGGCGCAGGTCACGCGCTGCCGCAGCGCTTCATCGACGAACTGGCTACGACGTTCCTGGCCGAGGGCCGCCCGCGCGACCTGACGACCGTGCGCATCGTGGGCATCGGCGACTTCGCCGACCGTGGCTTCTCCCAGCTGGGCCTGCCCGGTCTGATGAAGCGGACGATCGGCAGCAACATCGGCAACGAGCCGCGTCTCGGCGCGCTGGTCGAGGCAAACGCGCTCGAGTCGTACTCCTTCCCGCAGGGCGTACTGAGCCAGCTGATGCGCGAGATAGCCGCCGGACGCCCGGGCCTCGTCACGCACGTTGGGCTCGGCACGTACGTCGATCCGCGCCAGACCGGCGGAAAGCAGAACAGCCGCACGACCGAGGACCTGGTCGAGCTCGTCACCCTCAGAGGCCGAGAGTGGCTGTTCTTCCACGCCTTCCCGATCGACGTCGCGGTTATCCGCGGCACGACCGCCGACGAGGATGGAAACATCACCATGGAGGGCGAGGCCATCCAGGGCGAGATGCTGGCCATGGCGATGGCCGCGCGCAACAGCGGTGGCATCGTCATTGCCCAGGTGCGCCAGGTCGTGCCGCGGGGTTTGCTGCCCCAGCGCGACGTCAAGGTCCCGGCCGCTCTGGTCGACCACTTCTACGTCGACCCAGACCAGTGGCAGACGTACATCACCCAGGACTCGCCGTACTACGCGGGCAAGGAACGAAAACCTGTCGGCGACGATCCGCCGCTTCCGCTCGACGTGCGCAAGATCGTGGCGCGCCGCTCTTTGCTCGAGTTCAAGCCCGGATTCATCTGCAACCTAGGCTTCGGGATCTCGCAGATGATCGGCCGCGTCGCGTGGGAAGAAGGCGTGACCGACCAGCTCGTGCTTACCGTCGAGCAGGGCATCTTCGGTGGCGTGCCGGTGGCCGGCAACGAAGGTGGCGCCGGCTTCAACTATCAGGCGATGATCGATCAGCCCGACATGTTCGGCTTCTACGACGGCGGCGGTCTCGACATAGCCTCGCTCTCTTTCGCCGAGGTCGACACTCAGGGCAACGTCAACGTCCACTCGTTCGAGGGCCGCATCCGTGGCCCAGGCGGCTTCCCGAACATCAGCGCACGCACGCCACGCATCAACTTCGTCGGCACGCTCACCGCGCAGGGCCTCGAGCTCGAGATCGACGGTGGCGTGAAGGTCGTAGCAGAGGGCAGCCTGCCCAAGTTCGTGCCGCAGGTGCGCGAGATCAGCTTCAACGGCCAGCTCGCCCGCGAGCGCGGCCAGCAAGTGCGCTACATCACCGACCGCGCCGTGTTCGAGCTCGGCGATGACGGAGTTCGGCTGATAGAGGTCGCGCCCGGGATCGACGTCCAACGTGACGTGCTCGACCGGATGGGTTTCCAGCCCCAGGTCGCTGGGAGCCTGCGCACGATCGACAGTCGCGTCTACGCCAAGGGCCCGATGGGCCTCGCCGCGGACTTTGCCGCCTTGGAGTCCGGCTCGTGAGCGGCCTCGTCGAGCTCCAGCTCGGCCAGGTGGCCCAGCTCACGCTCAACAATCCGCCACTCAACCTCGTCTCCGAGGCACTGCTGGTCGAGCTGGAAGTGGCACTCGAGCAGCTGGAAGCAGCTCAGCCCGGCGACGTGCGGGCAGTGGTCGTGACCGGCAGCGGTGATCGGGCGTTCTCGGCGGGTTCCGACGTAAAGGGTTTCGAGGGTCACCGCGGATCGGCCGGTCGGCCGCACTTCACCCGCGAGGAAGCTGTCTTCAAGCGACTCGCCGACCTGCCCATGCCGACCATCGCGGCGATCGAGGGCAATGCCCTGGGCGGTGGACTGGAGCTGGCGCTCGCGTGCGACATCCGGGTTGCGTCGGAACGAGCGAGCCTCGGCCTGCCCGAGGTTCGGTTGGCCGTGACGCCCGGCGCAGGCGGAACTCAGCGGCTGCCGCGCGTCGTTGGCGTCGGCGTGGCCAAGGAGATGGCACTGACGGGCCGCATCCTGGACGCCCAGGAGGCGAAGGAGATTGGGCTCGTCAGCCGAGTGGTGCCCGCTGGTCAAGCGGTCAACGCGGCACACGAGATCTGCGCCGAGATCGCACTGCGCGGGCCGCTCGCCGTGCGCGAGGTCAAGCGGCTCATCGACCGCTCCGCCGACGTAGACATCGACGCCGGCATTGCCGCCGAGATCGACGCTTCGGAAAGAGTCTTCAACACCGAGGACATGCTCGAAGGCGCCCGCGCCTTCTTCGAAAAACGACCACCCAGCTACCGAGGTAAATAGATGAGCGACGTCAGCCGATTCGGAGTCTTCCTGCCCTCCTACATCTGGGAGGGCGACGGTCCCGAGCGCGCCCGAGGCATCAAGGAGTTCGCGCGGACCGTCGAGGATCTCGGCTTCGACTCGCTCTTCATCACCGACCACATGCTTGCCGCCAAGCGCTTCTACTCGGTTTCGTGGCTGGAGCCGCTGGCGGCGCTGGCGGTCGCGGCCGGTGTCACGGAGCGCGTCCGTCTCGGCACGTCAATCCTGATCATGCCGCTGCGCAATCCGGTGATGCTGGCCAAGGAGCTGGCCACGATGCAGTTCCTGTCGGAGAACCGCATGATCCTCGGCGCCGGCGTGGGCTGGAACGAGTTCGAGTACCGCGCGCTGGGCGTCAAGAAGTCGGAACGCGGCAAGCGCACGGACGAGATGCTCGACATCATGATCCCGCTCCTCGAAGGCGAGACGGTCACCTACAACGGCGAGTTCTACTCGGTCGAGGACCTGTATATCGAGCCCTTGTCGTCGCAGCGGCCCGAGATCTGGATCGGCGGCGGATCGCAGCTGGCCGATCCCAAGTCGCCCGACCTCCCGAAGTTCGTTGAATCGGTCAAGGCACGCGTGCTGCGCACCGACGGCTGGATTCCGCGCCCGACGTGCCCGGTCCCTGAGATCGCCAACGACTGGCGGCAGCTCCAGGACTACTACCGTGACCAC
>DASQLS010000292.1:0-7903 GCA_035629915.1 Candidatus Limnocylindrales bacterium
GCGATGCGGCGGTGGCGTTCAACTGACGACTGGCCATCTGGGGAATATAACTGATTGACATCACACTGTGTCATATGCCATGCTCGGTCGGACATTCCACAATGGAGTATGAGTCCATGGAAGCATTGATGATCTCGACCGCGACTCGCGGCACCGCAGGAATCCTGCTGCTCACCATCGTTTTGGTGGAATCGGGCGGTCTGTACATGTATTCGGTCCTCCGCAAGCGAGTCCTGCTTACCCCGTTTCAGCAGGCGTTCGCCCGTGCCGGCCACGCCCACGCGGGCGTGTTGGTGATCCTGAGCCTGGTCGTGCTGATCTATGCGGATGTAGCCGCGCTCGACGGTCCTCTGGGCGTGGCCGCTCGATCGGCAGTGCCGCTCGCGGCCATCCTGATGCCGGCGGGCTTCTTCCTGTCGTCGATGGGAGCCGGTCGGACCGCGCCAAGTCGCCTGGTCTGGCTTCTGTTCGCAGGAGCTGTCTCGCTTGGCGTCGGTGTCACTGCCTTGGGGCTAGGCCTGCTCCTGTTCTGAGCAACGGGAGAATTGCACGGTCGGGCGAGCCTGAGCGGGTGGACGTGAGGCTCTGGGCCTCGAGTCCTTACGGGGTGAGGCTCCGGAACGTCAGCGTCCCGAGTCGCAGAGCCGTGATCTTCACGTACTCCACATCGCCCGCAGGCTGCGACGCATAGTCTGGGTCGCGGCATTGAACCGACAACGTGCGGCGAATGCGCGGGCTGTCCGACGAGGCGATCTGCATGGCCATCGTGCGTCCGTAGTCGGGGTACTCCTCCATTGACTGGTCGGAGTCGAGGCCGTCACGCAATCGGCACTGAACGGTTTCGCCGTCGATCGCGGTTATTTTGGCTGAGGCGATGAAGCTGCCCCCGAAGCCGAATTCCCCAACGTTCTTGTAGGTCTTGTCCAGGTCGGGAGCAGTGAGTCGCTGGCCGTGAATGGCGACAGGCTTGCCCTCGCCGCTGGTGGTGGTCGATCCACCGGCCAAGTCGACCCGGGTCAGGGTGCCCAGCTTCATCGCGGTGATACTCATTTGTCCCGCTTCGAATGCGCCGCCGAACTCTGCCTTGCATCTCACACGCACGTCGTCGAGCGTCGTACGCGGCGTGATGATGGCTGCGATGTTGAAGGACACCATCGTCGCGTCGCCGGGATCCAGGGTGCCATCCACGGCATCGGTTTGACCGCCCACGGTCATCTGGCACTCGTAGCCGATCGGCGCCCCAGAACTCTCAGTTTCGACAACTGACAAATAGGCCTGAATCCACCATCGGCCGTCCGGCAGCGGCAGAGTGGCGATCGATCTGAAATTGTCGGAATAGACCGAGACCGCTGACTGGGTATGTGCGTGGATCACCTCAGGTTTCGTCGAACCAGTCGTTGTCGAACTCCCAAGCTCGAGGGAGTGCTCGGTAAGTGTCCCGACGCGCATCGCTATGAGCCGTACGTTTCGGGCAGTCACACCGGGATCCTCGGCGCGGCAGCGCAGCCGGAACTTCCCCGGCAGATCGGTAAAGGTGTGCACGACATTCAGAGACACATTGGCGACGCCTGGGGCCTCGTGAAATGCGGCCCCTGCTCGCGTACGAATCCGCTGATACTCGCCGGGGGAGGTCAGCTCACATACGACGTCCCGCGCAAGTTCCTCGACGTGGGCGTCCATCTTGGCGAATGCGACCCAAGTGCCGACGGGGACCGTCAGCGAGGCGATAGTCGTGATGTTGGAACCACCAGAAATTGTGACCGGTCCCGCCCTCTCGCCCGCGTAGACCACGGGACCATTCCAGGGTCCGGGATTGGGCTCCGCTGACGCGGCCACGCCCGACACGAGAAGGAGCGCAACGCTCAGGACGACAGGACGGGACCGATACGCAAAACGCAGCACGGCCGAGCACCTCCGGCGGACGATTCGCGGCCTACGGCGGGCCGCAGCGTCGTCGGCCGATGATGCGCCGCAGAAGATGCCGTTTCAAGGCGTACGAATCGGTGCGCTGGATACAGTGAATCCCGGGCCTGACGACCCGGGACTCACGCAATTCCTGCCGTTGGTTGTCGCTAGGCGGGCTCGCCCGAAGCCCGCGGGGGAGTGGCCGGAGTGCTGACGGTCGGAGGACGCGTCGGCTCGGTCGTTGAACCCTTCTCCATCTGGGCCGCGGCACGGGCCGAGACCTCCTTGGATCGGGTGTACCAGTCCTGCGTCACCTGGGCGGCAACCTCGCGGCCGCCGAGGCCGAAGGAAAGTCCGATCGCGATCGCGAGAGCCGCGACCACGCCGATGAACAGGATGTTGACGAGGTCGGTAGCGATGCCGACCTGATTGACCGCAATGAGGACCGCGAACGCGATCACGGCGATCTCCGCAACACGTCCGAGCATCTGGCCATTGCCCATGCCCAGCTGGGAAGATCCGCCCTCGATTGCGCGACGCACGATGCGCCCCACGACCGGAGCTGCGATCAGGATGATCACGGCCACGATGAGGTTGGGCAGCCACGCCAGGAAGTCGTTGATCAGCTGGCTGACCTGCGGCCAGCCGAGGAAATTCGCGGCCGCAATTATGAAGACCAGCATGATGATCCAGAAGACGACGCTGGCTGCGGCGGTGCTCGGCTTGATTGCCGTCGCTGAGTTGCCATACACGTCTGCGCCTCGCTGGGCGAACGCACGGTCGGCCCCGGCGCGATCGACTACGCGGCGCACGATGCCGCTCACGACCTTGGCCACGATGTAGCCGATCAGCAGGATGATCAGCGCGCCGATGATCGCCGGCAGCGCAGTCACTAAGTCGTTTACGACCTCGTTGAAGGCCGCGACGAGGGTGTCGCCCAAGTTCATACCGTTCTCCTCTCCGCTCGACGTCCGCGCAGCGCGAACCCGTTTGGCCAGGATTCCGGTGCGGACGGGTTGTTTGGTGCTCTAACGCTATGGAGCGGCCCATGCGGTGATGCGCGGCCGCCTGCGCTCGACGTGCCAATGCCGTTGCAGGAGACGCTCAGCCTCGGGCCAATAACTGGACGAGCCGAATGGGGGACGTGGGACGAGGGCGCGTGTTGCTTTTGGGCGGGACCGGCGTACCCTCCGACGGTAGTCGACGGCTACCTGCATGAAGGGGTAACGATGTTTCTCCGCTCGTCACGTTCCTGGTTTGTGGTCCTGACAGTGATGATCGCCGCGTTGGGCGTCGCTCTACCCGTCTCCGCGAGCTCGCAAGGTGCGGCAACCGGAACCGTCGGCCAGCATTCGTATACCGACACCGCTTCGCGGCCAGGGGCTATTGGCCTCTACAAGTACAACAGCGAGGACGGTTTCGGCTGGCTGAAGAGGTTCTATGTCAATCCGCCCAAGATGCGCGCTGTCGCCGGCATGAACGCCCAAACGGTCGGTTGGCGGTACAACGTGCAGCGGAAGATCTGCGGGATCGGTGGATGTGGCAATTGGACGGTGACGTACAGGAGCCCCGAATTCACCGCCATCACGGATGACGCGCATTCACCCGCTTGGGGCCAGGACAGTGTCAGGGTCAGGGTCCCATGCGGGCATGGTTGCGCAGACGCCGGCGCTGTCTATCGAATCAACATCAAGATGATGTGGCATCGCGCGAACGGCAGTGTCATGGGCACGGCCAAGCATCGCATCTACTACTACAGCTCCCAGATGGACACCGGCGAAAGCGGCCTGCAGGAAAACGTTGCGGGATCTTCGTGGTCACCGGACTGGGAGTAAAACCCGGGCGGCGCGTTTACCGACTCGCCCACGCTTCGACTTCGACGAGGTACTCCGGCGCGGCGAGGCGCGACACGTAGATCAACGTTGACGTTGTCACGTGATCGCCGAAGGCGTTGTCCAACGCCGCGCGCCGCGCCGCTCGGTCGATATCGGTCACCAGGTAGGTAGTCAGCTTCACGACATCGTTCGGCTCAAAGCCGGCGGCCTCAACGTTGAGCAGAACATTGCGCAGCGCAATCTCGAACTGCTTCTCAGCCTGCGCAGGGACGTCGCCATTGGCGTCGATCCCAACCTGGCCCGAGATGAACAGCAGCCGGCCCTCGCCCGACACCTCGATCTGGTGAACGTACCGCCCAACCGGCTCATGAACGGTTTGCGGGTTTCGTGCCTGCTTCATCCTCGCCTCCTTCGCGTTCCTCATGATGCACGCCAAAGTTTGCGTCGGTGACATTCGGCACTGGGCCGCGAGCAACAGGGTGCGTAGCCTCGACCTTCGATGTTGAGCGCAAGCAGCGTTCCGCGGGGGCCGACCAGATGGGCGCATCTCGGTCGCGGCGCCCGGCTGTTTCGAGTCGCTCACGGCGCCTGGGGAGTGCTCAACCTCGCCGCACTGGGCTGGGTCTGGTTGTCGGCCGTCCGGCGACGTCGCGACCCGCTCCTGGCCGCGTCCGTTGCATTGCTGGTCAGCGAGGGAGTGGCTCTTGTCGTTGGCCGCGGCAACTGTCCGTTCGGGCCTTTCCAACGCAGCCTCGGTGATCCCGTGCCCATGTTCGAGTGGGTTCTCCCGCCACGCGCGGCCAAAGCGGCGATCCCCGTCCTCGCCGCCGTTTCCGTTGTCGGCATGGCGCTGGCCGCGCTGAGGACTCGCTCTTCATAGCGGTGGCCCGAATCGCGCGGGTGTAGGCTCGTGTCGCCCACTTCCCGCCGAGATGACGGTGCCAATTGAGTGACCCCAACCGGAGCTGGAGCGGCCGCTTGACGCGCCTCCTGGCCGGTGCGATGGGCGGAGAAGCCAACGCGCTTTCGCCGCATGCCGGTCGGCCCGGCGAGTCCCCGAAACTTGTCCAGCCGCCTGAATCGGCGGCCGCGATACGAGATTTCGATACCAGGCAGCACTTGCTCTTCGTCCAGGGCGCCGGAGACATGTGGGCTCCAGATGGCAGCGGCGTTTTGGTGAAGTACCTCGAGAAATCGCTCGGCACGGACTTCGACATCGTCGCGCCGGAGATGCCCGACGCAGATACGGATCCGCACTACCTCCCGTGGCGCGACCGAATCGACGCCGAGCTCCAGGCCATGAATGGCGCCGTCGTTCTGGTCGGCCATTCGTTCGGCGCATCTGTTCTGCTGAAGTACCTGGCAGAAGGCCCTCCGCCACGGCCGATCAGTGGGCTCTTCCTGCTCTCGACGCCGTGGTGGGAGCCCGAGGGATGGTCAGCCGAGTACGCGGTGCCGGACGACGTCGGATCGAAGCTGCCGCCGGCGGTTCCCATCTTTCTCTACCACTCACGCGAAGACCCCGAGGTGCCCTTCAGCCACCTGGCGCTCTACGAACAGCTTCTTCGCAATGCGACGTCACGCCCGATCGACGGCTCGAACCATTCCTTTACGGATGGCCTGCCCGAGCTGATCACCGACATTCGCCAAGTGGTCGCGTCGAGCAGTTGAGACAGCTCGGCCATCAGCGGCCGTAGCGCTGACCGGGTTCAACACAGATGGCAGCAAAGCAGGTTCGGCCACGAGGCTCGTGTTTAGACGAGGCTGAGCTTCACGCTGATGCGATCGAAGTACGCGTCGCAGTACCCCTGAGTGTCTGTCGACATCAGGCGGATCCTGACGATGCGCATTCCGCTCGGCACTAATCTCCGGCCGGTATTCAGGAGCATTCGTCCATCCGTCTGCGTCGCGGTGAATTTGAACCCGCCAGTTGCGGCGTTGCCCGTGGAATCGTAGAAGTACAACTCTGCGACAGCCGTGTCCGGCTGACTGTCATAGGTACCCAGGTATGCCTGGAAGTCGATCTGCACGCGCCCAGCGTCGATCGCGGCGCCACGGCCGCGGATCGTGAAGGTTTGAATCGAGGGAACGAAGCACGTCGTGCTGGCGCCGGGCGGAGTTCCAAAGGTAAAGAACTTCTTGCCACCAGAGATTCGCGCGCCTTCGGCAAGCGTCGGAAATCCGTCCGGGGCACCGTATTTCACAACGGTCATATTCCCGTAAGTCGACCAGTTCGGGACGGCAACCGGTTGGTAGCCACTGGTGGCGGCGCCCGCCTCGAAACCGGGATTCTTGACGAGATTCGTGTTGTACGGCGTGCGAGTCACAGAGGCGGCAGGTCCGGCGGCGAACGCGAGGCTCAGCCCGATGATTGCCAGGGTGGCGGTCGATCCGACTCGGCGCGTAGATCGACTGAAACGGCCAGCCGGTGACAAAGTGCTCACGCGTGGCTCCCTCTGTCGCCTTGGTCAGACGACGACGGGCCATATGCAGCTCAAACGAACTGCCGTGTTGCTACGTGCTCGCCAGCGGAAGTGTCTCACGCGGCGCAGGCGTCCTGGCCGCCAAGGCGACATCCTCGTTGCACGAGGTCGCCTTGGCTCCGCCGACGCCCTCAGCTACGGGAGAGGCGTTCTCCGGGGAGGGCGGTGGGGCGATTCCCCAGACCCTGGCCGGCCGGGCGGGCTGGCTGCCAGCGACGATCGGTTCGCTGCGGACGAGGGCCTGACGGCCGGCTATCCCGCTGCGGGTGAGCGCCACTCTGCGGCCGGGTGTCCGGCTGCTGCCAATCCTCAGGACGGAGCCGGCCTTCACGCTGCGGACCCTGGTAGACGCGCGGCGGCTGGCCGCGATGGCCCGTCTGGGGCCGTGTTGCCTGCTGGCTACGCCCCGGCTGCGCGCCACGCCCCGGCTGCGCGCCGCGACCGGGCTGCTGACCACGACCCGGCTGCTGACCGCGACCCTGGGGTCGGTGGCCGGCTGTCCGGAGCTGGATGGCTTGCGGTCGGATCGATTGGTCGGGGGCGAAGCCTTCGATGACTTCGATTTCAACGCGATAGCCGAGCAGTCGCTCGATCTCGGCCATGAGCGGTCGCTCGTCGACGCAGACGAGCGAGATCGCGTCGCCGTCGGTGCCTGCCCGACCGGTGCGCCCGATGCGGTGCACGTAGTCGGCCGCAACCATCGGCAGCTCGTAGTTGACGACGTGGGGGAGGGCATCGATGTCCAGCCCGCGCGCCGCGATGTCGGTCGCAACCAGGATCGCAACCTTGTTCTGCTTGAAGTCGTTCAGCGCGCGCACGCGCTGCGGCTGGCTCTTGTTGCCGTGGATGGCCATCGCGCTGATGCCGTCGAGGACAAGCTGCTGGGCGAGTCGGTCGGCGCCGTGCTTGGTGCGCGTGAAGACGAGCGCCTGGTAGACGCGGCCCGACTTGACCAGATGGCTGAGCAGCTCGCGCTTTCGGCTCCGATCGACCGGAATGACGATCTGCTTGACGAGCTCGGCGGCGGTGTTCTTGGGCGTGACCTGGACGAAGGCCGGGTCCTTCAGGAAGTCCCCGGCTAGGCGGCGGATCTCGGCCGAGAAGGTGGCGCTGAAGAGCAGGTTCTGACGCGCCACGGGAAGCAGCGCGAGGATCTTGCGGATGTCGTGGATGAAACCCATGTCGAGCATCCGGTCGGCCTCGTCGAGCACGAGCACCTCGACCCGCGATAGGTCGATCGTGCGCTGCGTGACGTGGTCGAGCAGGCGGCCCGGCGTGGCGACCACGATCTCGGGGCCCTGGCGCAGTCGGCGGACCTGCTGGTCGAAGCCGACGCCGCCGTAGATGGCGGCCGACATGACCGGCCGCTGCCGACCATAAGTTCGGACGCTCTCCTCGACCTGCAGCGCGAGCTCACGCGTTGGGGTGAGCACGAGCACACGGATCGGGCGCCGGCCGTTGGTCTGGCCATTGCGCTTGGTGAGGTTCTGGAGGATGGGCAGCACGAACGCGGCCGTCTTGCCGGTGCCCGTCTGGGCCCCCGCGAGCAGGTCGCGATTGGCAAGAACATGGGGAATGGCCTCTCGCTGCACGGGCGTGGGCTCTGTGTAGCCCTGCTGCGCAACCGCGCGGAGAAGCTCGGGCGCAAGCCCAAGTTGATCGAAAGACATGAGTTGAATA
>DASQLS010000293.1:0-2645 GCA_035629915.1 Candidatus Limnocylindrales bacterium
GGTCATCAGCGCCGCCTCGGCGGTCGCGGCGCCACCGTCGTAGTGAGAGGCGGACACGACGTCCAGACCGGTCAGCTCGGCAATCAGCGACTGGTACTCGTAGATCGTCTGCAGCGTGCCCTGGCTGATCTCGGGCTGGTATGGCGTATAAGAGGTATAGAACTCGCCGCGCGACAGGATCTGGTCGACCGTCGGCGGAATGTGATGGCGGTAGGCGCCGGCGCCGAGGAAGGTTGCCATCCCCACCCGATTTCGCCCGGCCAGGGCTTCAAGCCGCTGAGCAAGTGAAAGCTCGTCCTCGGCCGGCGGCAGGTCGAGGCCCTTGGCGCGCATCGCGGCCGGGATGTCGGCAAAGAGCTCGTCGACGGACTCGATGCCCAGCGCAGCGAGCATCTCCTGGCGATCGGTCGGGGTGTGCGGACCGTACGTCATCGGTCTGATCGAGCGATAGGTCGGCCGGTCAGGTCGTCTGAATCAGCTGACGGTATGCCTCGGCGTCCAGCAGACGCTCCGAGGGCTGGCTGGCGGCCTCCGGGTCGGCGAGGCGCATCTTGATCATCCAGCCTTCGCCGTATGGGTCGTCGTTGACCAGCTCCGGATGGTCGGTCAGCTGGCCGTTGGTCTCGACGACCTCGCCCGCGGCTGGCGCATACAGGTCGGAGGCCGTCTTGACCGACTCGATCACGCCGAAGGACTGCGCCGGCTCGAGACTCGCGCCGGCCGCCGGCAGCTCGACAAAGACGACGTCGCCCAGCTCGGTCGCGGCGTACTCGGTGATGCCCACCGTCGCCTGGTCGCCCTCGATGCGCAGCCATTCGTGATCGGGCGTGTAGTGGAGATCGTCGGGCAACTGCACGCTGGTGAATCCTCCCGGGCTGCGCTAGTCGGCGCGCTTGTAGAACGGTAGCGGGACGATCTCGGCCTCGACCCGCGCGCCGCGAATCGCGACCTCGACCATGGTACCGATCGCCGCGGACGCCGGTGGCAGGTAAGCCATCGCGATCGGCACTCCGAGCGTCGGCGAGGGAGCGCCGCTGGTGACCACGCCCGCATCCTCGGCCTCGCCGGGCATGTGGACCGGATAGCCGTGCCGGGCGATGCCTCGGCCGCGAACCGTCAAGCCAACGAGCTGCCTATCCGGCCCGGCCTCAGCGACTCCCTCGAGCGCGTCGCGGCCGGTGAAGTCGGCCGCCTTGTCGAGCTTGACCACGCGTCCCAGTCCGGCCTCGTACGGATTTGTGTCGCGATCGAGCTCGTTGCCGTACAGCGGCATGCCCGCCTCGAGGCGGAGCGTGTCGCGCGCGCCGAGACCGCATGGGATGATCCCGGCGCTCTCGCCCGCCTCGAGCAACGCGTCCCAGACGGGCAGCGCGTCCTCCCAGTCGAGAAACAGCTCGAAGCCATCCTCACCGGTGTAGCCAGTTCGGGCGACGAGCGCGGGCTTGCCGCACGCGTGTCCCTCGGCGATCGCGTAGTACCGCAGGCTCGAGAGATGGATGTCGGTCAGCGGGGCCAGGATCTCAGCCGCGCGCGGACCCTGGACCGCGACCAGCGACGTCCGCAGGGACGCATCGTCGAGCGCGGCATCGTGGCCATGGAGCCTTTCGCTCAATGCGGCAGCAACCGCCTCTCGATTGGAAGCGTTGGGCACGACCATGAAGCGCTCGTCCGCGACGCGATAGACGATCAGGTCGTCGATGATCCCGCCGTCATCGGCGCAGATCATGCTGTACTGGGCGCGGCCGACAGCCAGGCGGGTCGGGTCGCTGACGAGGGCCGCGGCGAGACCCGTGCCGGCACCCGCGCCGCTGACCCACACCTCGCCCATGTGCGACAGGTCGAACAGGCCGGCGCGTTCGCGGACTGCCCGGTGCTCGTCGAGGATGCCCTGGTACTGGACCGGCATCTCCCAGCCGGCAAAGTCGATCAGCCTGCCGCCGAGCGAACGATGCCGCTCGACCAGGGCGGTCTGCAGCATCGCCTGCTGCTCGCCGCTCAAACGGCCGCCGCGCCGGCCGACGCCATTGCCTGCTCGACGATCTGGCGCTCGGTTGCGAATGTCATGAGCTCGCGTGCCTCATCGAGCGGCACCCAGCGCACGTCTTCGAACTCGTGGTCGTGCTCGGCCAGGTTGCCACCGGTCGACTCCATCAGAAAGAAGTGCACGGTCTTGTGGATGCGCACGCCGTCCTGGGTGAAGAAGTACTCGATCGAGCCAACGTGATCGAGGATGCGGACCTCGAGGCCGGTCTCCTCCCACACCTCACGCAGGGCTGTCTCTTCGGCCGACTCACCGTCCGACGGGGTTCCCTTGGGCAGTACCCACGAGGCGCCGTTCCGCTCGCGCTGGCGCATGCCCAGGCAGATCTCGGTTCGTCCGTCGATCTCGCGAAAGACCACCCCGCCGCACGAGGTCGCGCGCTTGCTGCGTCCGCGACGAGTTCTGGAAGCTGAGCCCTGACCCTTCAGCCGCGCCACGGCGCGGCGCTGCGCGGGCGCGGCCGGCGCGTACCGCTATGGGTCGGCTGGGACCAGATGACGGCGTCGGCGCGGTGCAGGTCGGTCACCGCAACCGCGCGATTGGTGGCGCCGCGGCCAGGCGTGGTGAGACTGCGGGCTGCGTTGCGCAGCGTTTCAAGCGTCGC
>DASQLS010000294.1:0-5089 GCA_035629915.1 Candidatus Limnocylindrales bacterium
GTGCCTGGGTCTCCAGTGCGCCGTGATCGAGTTCGCGCGCGAGGTCGTCGGATCGCATGACGCCAATTCGACCGAGTTCGACATGTTCACGGAGCACCCCGTCATCGACTTCATGGCCGACCAGCGCGACATGGAGGACAAAGGCGGGACGATGCGGCTGGGCCTGTATCCCGCTCGCCTGACCCCTGGTTCCAAGGCCGCCGCGGTCTATGGCGAAGAGGTCATTTACGAGCGGCACCGGCATCGCTTCGAGGTGAACAACCGCTACCGGCAGACGCTCGAGGCCGCCGGGATGCTCCTGTCCGGCCAGTCGCCAGACGGCAGGCTCGTGGAGATCGTCGAGCTCAAGGACCACCCGTGGTTCGTGGCTTCTCAGTTCCACCCCGAGTTCCGCTCGCGTCCGGATCGACCGCATCCGCTGTTCGACGGGTTCGTCAAGGCAGCCATCGATCACGCAGGCTCGCGAACGGCCAAGGTCGAGGCGGCACCCA
Source organism: Candidatus Limnocylindrales bacterium (assembly GCA_035629915.1). Lineage (GTDB taxonomy): Bacteria > Chloroflexota > Limnocylindria > Limnocylindrales > CSP1-4 > JALYGJ01. Next base: position 492 of record DASQLS010000294.1, read on the forward strand.
GCCAGGTGGCTGTGCCAGTCACCTCCGAAAGCTGAGCGGCTCCTGACCGCTCCGCCTCTCGAGGAGGCGCTGTTCAGCCTTCTCTCGGTCCGTCCGATCCCGGTCGCGGACGAGCTCGTCAGTGCGCGCGAGTCGATTCGGACAGCCCTGGCCATTCTGCGGGGAGTGCCGGACGAGGCGCTCGAGCGAACCTGGAAGTGGCGCGAACGTGACCTCGATGTTCGCTACGGGTTCTATCGACAGTACGAGGCGCTCGCCGATACCCGGGCCAGAATCGGCCTGATGCTTTCGGGCTCGGCTGCCGGCGAGAGTGCCGGGCGGCCGGTTGTCGCTGCCGCCGCTGCCGCGTATTGGGACCTGCACGGACTCATCGCGCCACTGACGGACGAGGATCTCGATCGCGATCCGGGCCACGGCGAATGGACCGTTCGGCAGACGCTCGCCCACATCGTCAGCGGCCAACGCGGCTACGGCGTCTTCACGGCCTGGTGGCTGAGCCAGCGCCACACGGCCGCTGACGATTTGCCGTCGAGCCCTCCTGACGAGCTCGAGCTGCTCGTTCCTGAAGAGGAAGAGGAGGGCATTGGCACGGTCGAGGGGATCGACGCTCGGCTGGCCGAGTTAATCGACCAGTCAGCCGGCGTGTTCGGGCCGCTCGGCGCGGACGACCTCGCACTACGTGCCCGCTGGAGCAGCGTCCCGCTCGATGTCGGGTTCCGCGTCAATCGCTGGTCGTCGCACATCCGTGAGCACACCATCCAGGTCGAGAAGACGCTTGTCTTCATCGGCCGTCCGGCGAGCGAGGTGGACCGACTGGTGCGGCTCATCGCCGCCGCCTACGGCCGCCTTGAGGAACCGCTCTACCTGCTGCCGGACGACGCCGGCGTAAGCGACGCTCTCCGATTAGCCGAGACCACGGCCGCCGGCGTCCTGAGCGACGCGCGCTCCATCGCCGATGCCACAGGTGCCGCAGCCGCCTAGGCGATTGCCCGGTGCAGCCGGTAGAAGGTTGGCGCGAAACCAAGGGCGCGCCACGAACGGTTTGCCTCGAGGTTCGTTGAGCGCCAGTCGGTGGCGACCCATTCGTAGCCGGCGTCGCGCGACCAGGTCATGACCGTCTCGGCCAGCGCGCGGCCTGCGCCCAGGCCGCGCGCCTCGGGCAGCACGGCCGCAAAGCCGAGGAAGCCCGCGCTGCGCGGCCGCATCATCGCCGTGTGACCCGGCGAAACGGTCAGCGCGGTGCCGATGGCCGTGCCCACGACGCGGCCCTCGTGCTCCGCCACGAACACCGCATAACGCGGGTCACCGAACTCCTCTTCCAGCTCGATCAGCGTCTGCTCGACCGTCGGCACCGGCAGGCGCGAGAACACCGCCGACCCCGTCTGATGACGTGGCAGGACCACGTCGAGTTCGGCCAGCGCCGGCAGGTCGGCCCTTGTCGGCTGGCGAATCACAAGGCCCGAGCGCAGGGTTGGCTCGAAGCCGCGCGGCGGTGGCTCGCGCACGGCGTGGATCTGCTGATGGCCAAAGCCCATGCTGAACCATGCCTCGACGGCCATGTCGTCGGAGGCGGGCACGACGACGAAGTGATTGGTTCGTCCGTCGGTGACCCACTCCGCGGCGGCGGCTGCATATGCCTCCCGGATGGCTTCCGTGTCCGCGCCGGCATGCCCGGCGTCCTCGATCCAGACGTTTGGCCCCCACGTCGAATCTGGTCGCTGCGTGCCCAGCACGTAGGCAACCGGGTCACCCTTCTGGAGCACCACAGCACCGGAAGCTTCGGGCTGGTCGGCCAGATCGGTGATCAGCCCACGGATCTTGGCCGGATGCTCGAACGTCGGCTCCAGTGCCGGTGTCGCCTCGCGATGACGACGGTGGCGCTCGGCGAGCAGGACCGCGGCCGAGTCGGCGGAGTCGCGGCTGAACGGCCGGATCTTGTAGCGAGGCATTGCGGAAGATTACTGAGCCGACCGCAGTCCAGCGTAGACTTGACACGTGCTGAAAGGAGCCGCTAAATGAAGCTCTTCCTGGACACCGCGGACATCGAAGAGATCCGCACCGCCGCGCGCTGGGGCGTGCTTGACGGCGTCACCACGAATCCGACGCTGTACGGCAAGGTCGGCGGCTCGTATGAAGACATCCTGCGCCAGATCTGCGACCTGACGGCCGGACCGGTGAGCGCTGAAGTCGTGGCCGAGGACGTCGAGGGGATGCTCCGCGAAGGTCGCGCGTTCGCCAAGCTTGCGCCGAACATCGTCGTCAAGGTACCGATGAGCGAGGAGGGCCTCGAGGCCATCTACCGATTCGCCGAAGAAGGCATCAAGACCAACTGCACGCTCATCTTCACCGCCAACCAGGGCATGCTCGCCGCCAAGGCTGGTGCATCGCTGTTGTCGCCGTTCATCGGCCGTCTCGATGACATCAACATGGATGGCATGGACGTCATTCGTGAGCTGGTGACGATCGTCGAGGTGCACGACCTTGACACCGAAGTGCTGACCGCGTCAGTCCGCCATCCGCGCCACGTGACCGACGCAGCGATGCTCGGATCGCATATCGCCACGGTGCCGTTCAAGGTGCTCCAGCAGATGGTTCATCACCCGCTGACCGACAAGGGCATCGTCACCTTCCGCCAGGACTGGGAGAAGGCACGCGCCGCCGCGGCCGAGAAGGATGCTCAGCGCGAGGCCGTTCGCCAGAACTAGCTCCTCGCGCTGCCTCGACGTCAGCCGGAGATCGGGGGTCCGCCGACCACTGACGGCCCGATCGTCGTGAAGGCGTCGAGCGTCACTCGTGTGTCGGTCGAAAGGCTGTTCCGAGTGCCGAGTACCTCGATCGTGACCGTGTGTGTGCCGACCGCGTCGAAGGACCTGCTCCAGGCGACGTAGCGTTCGACAGTCGTGGGCGAATAGAGATCGATTGTCTCGACCGGCGTGCCATCCACGCTGACCCGCACCTGGCCCATGTTCGGCCCGAGCGATGAGACGAAGGCAAACGAGGAGCCGACCGTAGTCAGAGTGACCGAGTTGCTGCTCTTGGCGCTGAAGCGGTGGCCGCCGTTCCAGAAGCTGCGCCCGTACTTGGACTTCCACGTGCCCGTGTACGTGAGAGCGGTGCTGTGGATCTGAAAGTCCGTGATCACGAATGGATCGGCGCTCGTCCATGCGCTCGGATTGCCCGCCGCGTCACTGGACTGAGCTCGCTCGCGGAACATGACCCGAGGCTTGAGGCTCGCATCGAACGAGGCGTCGAACGACTGCAGCAGGCTGGGGCAGGTGGCGGTCTTGACCGACACGTACTTGCCGCCTGCGAGCGCTCGCTGCAAGGTGGTGGAAGCAATGCCGGTGTCGTCAGTCGAGCTCCAGCTCGTGCGCACGGGGACGAAGCCCTTGGCGGTGATGACGCTGCCGGTGATGAACGAGACGCGCAGGTCTGACGCGCTCGGAGCGGTCGTATCGAGCGGCGTCGCCGGCTCGAGCACCGTTAGCTGTCCGTTGACGAAGTTGATGTCGTAGTTGTCGCTGCTCGGGCCCGAGCAGCTGATCGCGTACGCAGCGGGCGTGCTGTCGAGGCCGGCAGCGGTCGAGCACGTAAGGTTTCCGCTGAGATCGCCAGGATCGTCGCCGTTGACGAAGCCTTCGTAGCCAGCCGTCAGCTCGGGATTGGGCTCGCCCTGAGCTCGCTCCGCGTCATGGGCGGTAATCGTCAGCGGGGCTCGTCCGACCTGCACCTGGACGTCGTATTCGACCGGCGCATAGCCGGGATCGTCGGGCGTGAAGGTGACGTGGACGGTGACCGTGCCGGCATTGGGGAAGCTGCCCGGCAGGGGCTGGTAAGAGAACGTGCCGGGAACGCTCGCCGAGTCACCGCCGGTCGGATCGGCGGGCAGCTGCTCGCCGTAGGTCAGGGCGGGAGGAGTTCCACTGGTGATCGTTGGCTGGGACAGGCCAACGCTCAGCGTCCCGGCTTGCCAGGTGATCTCGTAGTTGCCGCTGACGAGGCCGGAGCAGTCGATCGAGTACGCACCGGGCGCGCTGGCGGCAGTTGCGTTAGTGACGCACGAGAGCACGCCACCGAGGACCGACGCGTCCTCGCCGCCGACGAAGCCCGAATAATCGACCGCGAACGCCGGGTCGCCGGCGCCAAAGGCGCGAGACTCATCCTGGACGCTGATCGTCAACGGGGCCGGATTGATCGTGAGCGTGGCGCTCCCGTCGCTGCCCTGGTGGGTCATGTTGCCGGCGTAAGTGGCGCTGACCGAGCCTGGGCCGGGATTTGTTGCGGTAAACGTCACGGAGCAGGTAGAGCTCGATGGGCCGCTGCCTACCAGCGTGCAGGCCATGGTGCTCAGGGTGCCGCCGACCGCGGCCCAGGAGATGCTGCCCATCGGCTGCGTAGCGTCCGTGGCCGCCTGATCCATGACCGTCGCGGTGCATGTGGTCGTTGCCTGGTAGGTGAGCGCATCCGCGGGAGTGCAGCTGACAGTCGTCGTAGTAGTGGGTGAGCCGCTCAGCCGGATCGGCGCGGCTGCTTCGAAGTCGGCCGAGGTGCCCGGCGCGAAGTCCTTGTTGATCGTCGCCAGGTTCGCGGACTGGCTG
>DASQLS010000295.1:0-4596 GCA_035629915.1 Candidatus Limnocylindrales bacterium
GCCACGATCTTCAAGATGCGCGCGCCGGGTCTGACGCTGCTGCGCATGCCGCTCTTCGTGTGGAACACGCTCGTCACCAGCGTGCTGCTGCTTTTCTCGCTGCCGGTGCTGACGGCCGGCCTGATGATGCTGTTCATCGACCGCAACTACGGCGGCGGCTTCTTCGATCCGTCGCTCGGCGGCAACCCGGTGCTGTGGCAGCACGTGTTCTGGTTCTTCGGTCACCCCGAGGTGTACGTGCTGATCCTGCCCGCGTTCGGCATCGTCAGCGAGATCCTGCCCGTCTTCTCGCGCAAGCCGCTCTTCGGCTACAAGGCGTTCGTCTTCGCGACAGCGTCGATCGGCGCGCTCGGCTTCATGGTCTGGGCGCACCACATGTTCACCACCGGCGCGGTGTACCTGCCCTTCTTCTCGTTCTTCACCTTCCTGATCGCCGTGCCCACAGGCATCAAGTTCTTCAACTGGCTGGCGACCATGTGGGGCGGCCAACTCAAGTTCGAGACGCCGTTGCTCTACGCGCTGGGTTTCATCGCCCTGTTCCTCATTGGCGGCCTCGACGGCGCATTCCTGGCCGTCGTGCCCTTCGACTTCCACGTCCAGGACACGTATTGGGTCGTCTCACACCTCCATTACGTGCTCGTCGCCGGATCTGTGTTCGGCATCTTCGCCGGGCTCTTCTACTGGTTCCCCAAGATGACCGGCCGGATGCTCAACGAGCGACTGGGCAAGATCCAATGGGTGCTGCTCTTCGTCGGCACCAACCTGGCCTTCTTCCCGCAGCACATGCTTGGACTGGACGGCATGGTCCGGCGCATCGTCGACTACGCCCCGAATCCGGGTTGGACGGAGCTCAACTTCCTGTCGACGATCGGCGCGTTCATGATCGGCGTCAGCATCCTGCCCTTCCTGTGGAACGTGTTCATCACCCTGCGCGGTCCGCGCAACGCCCCCGACGATCCATGGGACGGGAATACGCTCGAGTGGGCCACCACCAGCCCGCCGCCGCCGTACAACTTCGACGTGCTGCCGCCCATTCGCTCGGAGCGGCCGCTGTTCGACCTGAAGCACGGCGCAGTCGCGGCCCATGGCGTGGCAATTCCTGCGGCTCGCGGCGAGACACACGACGAAACCCGCGACGATCCGCCCGAGGAGAACCTCGGTGAGCCGATCGAGGGCCACGACGCGGGCGAAGAGGCGGGCGAGGTAACGCCGGAGGTTTCGGCCGCCGCGCCAGACGCGACGCCACATGAAGAACGACCTACGAAGGACGCGGCCGAATGAGCGCCGAGACCCAGGTCATCGCCGTTCCGCACGTCGAGGATGACTCCGGCGGCCACATCTCGCAGGGCGTCAACACCGCCCTGTTGGGCATGCTGCTATTCATCGGCAGCGAGGTCATGTTCTTCGCCGGCCTGTTCGCCGCCTACTTCAACAGTCGTTCCGCGGCCCTGGCCGGCGGACAGTCATGGCCGCCGGCCGGCCTCGAGCACGTCATCGAGCCGGGGCTGATCCCCGTCACCGCGACGGTCATCCTGATCGCCAGCTCGGGCACGATGCAGTGGGCGCTGTGGCGCATCCGCAAGGGCGATCGAACCGGCATGAACCGTGCCCTGGCGCTGACCCTGATCATGGGCGTCGTCTTCCTGGGCATGCAGGCGTACGACTACTACGAGCTGCTCGTCGCCGAGGGCTTCGGCATCAACAGCGGCATCTACGGCACGCTCTTCTACACGATGACCGGCTTCCATGGCGCGCACGTGTTGGGCGGGGTCATCGGCATCGCGATCGTTCTCGGCCGTGGCGTCGCGGGCCAGTTCACCGGCAAGCACCACATCGCGGTCGAGGCCGTGAGTGCCTACTGGCACTTCGTCGACATCGTCTGGATCGGCCTCTTCTTCGTGCTCTACTTCCTCAAGTAGGAGCCAACATGTTCATCTGGCGCAATGCGATCATCCTCGGGATCATCTTCATGGCCGTGGGCCTGCTGTACCTGTTCGTGCAGGGGGATGGCTACGGCCTCGACCGCGCGGGCGTGACCATGCTGATCATCCTCGGCATCGCGATGGCGTTCGTGTTCAGCATCCTGCTGCGCGGCTCGCGCGAGCTCTAGCAGCTCGAACACCCGAGCTCAGACCAGGTAACGAACGTGGAACCGGAAGAGCCGCAACCGTCGCTCCTCGACATGTTTTTCGACATGCTCGAGCAGCTGCTGCTGCCCGACTGGTCGGATCTAATTCGTCTGCTGCCGTGGGTCATCGGCGCGCTCGTCGTCGGCTGGCTGATCTTCACCGTCGTTCAGTGGCGGCGCGCCGGCGCCCGCAATCGAAGTCGCGTGCCGCGGCCGCTCAACGCCGGCGCACCACCGCCCGGTGTTCATCTGCCTGGTCCGTCGCGCTGGCCATTCGTCGCGCCGATCGGCGGTGCGCTGATCCTCTTCTCATTCGCCCTGCCGACGCGTGACGCGAGTGGCGCGCCCGTCTCACCGATCAACACGACGCTCTTCATTGCCGGCCTGATCGTCAGCATCATCGCCTTGGGCGGTTGGCTGCTCGAGGCGATGCGCGAATGGCGCGCGACGACGGTCGCCGATCAGCTTGGTGCAGGATCGGTGCACCAGGCGCACGCCCTGACGCCGGGTGCCACGTCGGCGCTGATCCCGGCTGGATCGGCCGCGGTCGCGCAGTACGCAGAGCCGCCCGAGGGCGTGCACATGCCGGGCCCCAGCCCGTGGCCCTTCCTGGCACCGATCGCGATGGTGCTGATCCTGTTCGGGCTCGTCTTCAGTGCTGCGCTGATCATCGGCGGTCTCGTCCTCGGCGTAATCGCCGCGGCCGGTTGGCTGATCGATGCCGGGCACGAGTACAAATCGACCGAGGAAGTCGGACACGCGGTGCCCGCTACACGCGACCCGGTCGCTGTCTGGCCCAAGCGGCTGGTCCCGATCTTCGTCGTCGTGATCGCACTCAGCCTGATCGTGACCCTGGCGCCGGTCGGCATCAACTGGCTCAACAGCCTGACGCCGGCCGAGGCAACCGAGGCTCCGGTCGCCGTTCCGGAGGTGCCGGAAATCAGCGCCAGCACGGCAGTCTCGTTCGACACGAGCACGCTCGTCGTGCCTGCGGATAGGCCGTTCGATCTGATCTTCAACAACAACCAGGAGGGCGTGCCCCACGATGTCTCGATTGCGGACGGGGCCGCACGCACAACCGTCTACTTTGATGGCGCCGAGATCACGGGCGTGGAGAGCATCACCTACAACGTGGAGCCGCTCGCCGAAGGCAGCTACTACTTCCTGTGCACAATCCACCCGAACATGAATGGAACGGTGGAAGCATTGCCCGAGTCGAGCGCCGGTGCGCCACCGGCAGGAGGACCGGCCCCTGGTCAGTCCCCCGCTGAGCAGGCATCGCCGGCACCCTGAGCAGAAACGTCCGCATCGTCGGCGGCGTGGCAGCCGTTGTGGCGGTGGTAGCGGTCGTCGCATTTCTGGTCGGTCAGAACCTGGGCCGACCGGGTTCGAACGTGATCGTCGTGGAGAGCAACCCGCTGATCGGTCAGCCGGCGCCCGACTTCCGTCTGGCCACCGTCGACGGTCAGGAGCTGGCCCTCTCCGACCTGCGCGGGCGCCCGGTGATCGTCAACTTCTGGGCGAGCTGGTGCATCCCGTGTCGTGACGAGTTCCCGGTTCTGCGCGCAGCGCGTGAGAGCCATGCCGACGACGACCTTGAGATCATCGGCGTCGTCCACGATGACGGACCACAGACGGCGGCTGATTTCGCCGACGCGTATGGCGCGACGTGGCCGATGGTGGTCGACACCGATGATGTCGCCTGGAACGCATACCGCGGCGTCTTTCTGCCGCTCAGCTACTTCATCGATCGCGACGGGATCGTCCGAGCGGTGAGCTACGGGCCGCCGCCGGCCGACGCGCTCGAGGCGTACATCGACCAGATCCTGTAGGACAAGGAACCTAGGACAAAAGGAAACGACCCCGGGAGGCGGGTCCGCGGGGTCGCTTCAGACGAGATGCGTTGGTTGCGGGGGACGGATTCGAACCGCCGACCTTCGGGTTATGAGCCCGACGAGCTGCCGCTGCTCCACCCCGCGACTTCTAATTCTAGGGCCTCGTGTCCATTCACGCCAGCGGCGGTCCTTGGAGCATGCGCTGAACGTGCCTGAATGGCCTCGTGCCACAGGCGCAGGGCGGTCGGCCACCACTGCTCGATGATCCGCTCGTCCCCGTACCACGGCGAGCCGATCATCCCGTGGCGCACGCCCTCCAGCGTCAGCTGTTCGGCACCCTCGAGGTGCGCGGCCGCGCTGGGCACGATGCCGTCACCGACTGTTCCCGTCTCCTCGCCCACGGCGATCGAGAAGAAGAGGTCGGCCATCCGACCCGCCGCTCCGGTAAACGAGCCGCCCTCGAGGCCAGAGCCAACTGACAGGTAGCGCGTCCGAGGCGCGAAGAAGGCGCCGGGCGACTCGCTGTCCAGAAACGCGCTCGCCTCATGCCCGGCGTGGCGGTATCGATTGGTCAGCCGCGCCAGGCCGTGTGGCGTCCCCAGGGTGACGAGGCAGCCCACGGCTTCGGCCACT
>DASQLS010000296.1:0-4831 GCA_035629915.1 Candidatus Limnocylindrales bacterium
AGCGCCGCGTCGAGCTCGTGGACCAGCACGGGCAGGTTGAGCTCGCGCCGCGCACGCTCGGCGAAACCGACGTGGTCGCTATGGCCATGGGTGAGCAGAATCGCGCGTACGTCGGCCGGGCTTCGGCCGATCGCGGCCAGAGAATCGGGCATTCGCTTCCAGTAGCCGGGCACGCCGGCATCGACGATCGTGACCGATCCGCCTTCCTCGAGCAGGTATGAGTTCACGATCGAGTCACCGAGTCGATGAATCCCGCCGGTTATCGCCGAATCCATTAGAATGGGAGGGCCCAAACAGAAGGCAACCGGGTCGTCACCTCAACATCCCCCAGCCGAGCGACGCGACCTCTATGCAGCGTCCGCGTCGTCCGACCAGGGAATAGGCGCAGGTGTGGGACCCCAAGAGCCCGACTGGTAACGAGAGGTCTACAACGAGTGACAACTTCCAGCTCCTCCGTATGGCGCCGTTCCACCCCCAAGGATGCGCCGCCTGAGCCGTTCAAGCATCTCATCGATCGCTATCAGCATCGTGAGCAGCTCGTGACGTGCACTTGTGGGTGGCAGGGCAGCAGCTCTGACGCCGCTCCCGACGGATGGAAGGCTCACCTGCTCGAGGTGCGCGGGCCTTCCCGCTAACCAACCGCAACTTCGAACGCCCGACGGCCCGGCCGTCGGGCGTTTTTGATTCGCCCGCCGGGTGTTGACCCCTCGGATTCCGCATCGCCACTCTGCCTACAATCGAGTAACCAGTCAGGGCCGTTTGCCAGGCTGCGTTCCTGAACCTTGCGTCGATGGCACGGCGTCCGGGGGCAGAGAAAGGACGGTCGGTGATGAGCTCGATGCGCACCGTCATCTACGCGCTCGCAGTTGTCGCGGGCATTGCTCTCGCGTTATTGCTGCTGCCCTTCATCACGCTGTCCGAGGACATCCGGACGTACGTGACCTGGGCCTTCTGGATTTCGTTCGTTGCGCTGCTGGTGGCGCTCTACGTGTACTACCGCAACGAGCCCGGCTCTGACGATGTTCAGATCGAGGGCCCGAGATTCGCCCGCTTCCTGTTCAACAATCGCGCCGCCGCCCTGTTCTGGTTGCCGATCCGATTGTTCGTCGGCGCGTCATGGCTCGAGGCCGGTCTTCACAAGCTCGGCGATCCCGGCTGGACCCAGGGTGGAGCCTCATTGCTCGCCTACTGGGAGCGCGTCGTGGCTATCCCGGAGGCACCCGCCAAACCGTCGATCACCTACGACTGGTATCGCGGCTTCATCCAATTCCTGATCGATATCGGCGCCGAGAGCTGGTTCGGGCCCCTGATCGCGTTTGGTGAGACGGCCGTCGGGCTCGGCCTGCTCGTCGGGGCACTGACCGGCATCGCCGCGTTCTTCGGCGCGACGATGAACATGTCGTTCATGCTCGCCGGCTCGGCGTCGACCAATCCGATCCTGTTCACCATGGCCGTCGGCCTGATGCTCGCTTGGAAGGTGGCAGGCTATTACGGCCTCGACCGCTACCTGCTGCCCCGCCTGGGCACGCCATGGTCGGAAGGCAATCTCTTCCGACGCAAGCCGCCACCTGCCGACGAGGTTTCGACGACCGAGCCACCCTCCTCCGTCTAGGCTCGACCCGGCTCCAGTCGTGGCGCCGTCAACGCCGGCACGGCTGATGCGACTGTCGCCTGCCTGAACGCGATCACGCGCAGGGTCGCCGATGTCGCGTACAGGGCGGCAAATGCCGGGTAGCCCAGCGGACCCCCGAGGGCGATGACGGCCGCGCCACCGAGCTGGCCGGCAGTCATGGCGCCCGACGTGCGCGCCAGGTAGCGTGCGTGATGGCGGATCACGGCGGGGCCGCTGATCAGCCGAAAGAGCCGCTCGTTTGCGGCCAGCGATCCGCTGGCAAAGCCGACCGCTCCGAGCATTGCCGAGGCGATCAGGAATATCGGCGCGAAGGGCGCGGCGGGCAGCGCCAGCAGTGGACTGAACATAGCTGCCGCGCGGATGGCGAACGAGTTGCGCAGCATGCGTGACGACGAGCCGTGGGTCAGCTTGGCCCCGAAGTAGGCAGCGGCGCCGACCATGGTCAGCGTCCCGATCGAAGCGACGAGCATCGAGAAGCCGGCGCTCAGGCCAACGACCGAGATCGTGAACACGGACATCGCCGGAGCGACGCCCATGCCCAACGCGTTGACGCCGCTGAAGCTCAGGAAGCTGTCGAGCTCGGGCGTTGGCTCGGCGTCCGCAGGCGCCGGTGGCGGCGGCACGATGACGCGCCCGGGATGGCGCAAACGGCGCAGAACGAAGATCTCGGCGACCCCGAAGAGCCCCGCGACCGAGAACGGGATCATGTAGGCGTAGAGACCCACAGCGCCGACCATCGCGTCGAGCAGGAAGGCCATCGGCAGCAACAGCACCGCACCGACGCCGAGCGACACTGCCATCAGTCTGGGCACCGTCAGGCGGCGCTCCTCATCCGTCAGCACCGCCGAGTGCCAGGACAGAAGATTGGCCGTGGCGATAGATCCGAGCACGCTGCCCAGGCCGACGACGATCGCCAGCAGCAAGACGAGCAACGGCCCGGTTATCAGACCGGTCGCCGCACCAAGCGCGAGCAGGGCGAGGTAGAGGCCGCGTGGCTCTGCGATCGCGGCAACAAAGATGGTCAGTCCGCGCAGGTTTCCCTCAGTCCGATCGAGCAGGCGCGGGACGAGCAGCTGGGCCATTCCGCCGGCGAGTGGCAGCACGCCCAGCAGCACCGCGATGAACGGCGGCGTGCCGACGGCCAAGGCGAAGGGAATGACCACGTCGAAACCGGCCAGAACCGCCACCACGCCCTGGGTCATGGCGAGGTAGTGATAGGTACGGAAGCGCGGCGCTGCGAAGCGTTGCCATTCCTGAACTGCGAGTCCGCCAGACACGAGAAAGAGCCTCGGGGCTTACGTCCCCAGAGCCGGCCGATCCGGTCACCGCCGTCGAGCCTTCTTCTCGCCTGTCGCGTTCCGACCTGTTATCGGTCAGGCGCCGCGTGGAGCGCAGGTAGACGACCGCGCTCGCGAGACTCCAGTGGAATCTGGCTCAAATTGTAGTCGGGTCGCCCAAATTGAGCGTCGGGACCGACGTACGGGTCGGCCCTAGGATGCGGGGGTGGAATCTGAGCGCGATGTCGAGCTGGCGTCGCTCACCGTCGATGAGCTCGCGGCGTTACGCCTGGCCGCCCAGGTGATGGGCCATCGAGCCCATCTTGCCGGCTCGCCCCAAGTTGGCCTGTACTTCGAGAGTCTCGAGGCGGCGGTCATGGCCGAGCAGGCGGGCCGAGCCCAGCAGCTATCGGCGCACAACACCAGTCCGGGCCATCACACATCGATCGGACCGACTGTGCTCACGCCCATGGTCGGCTCAGCGGAAGTGCAGACCGCGATCGAGTATCTGCGGCTGCTTACCGCGAACGACGGCCTGGCCCCGGCCATCCGGCAGTACTGCCTGCAACTTCAGCGCGCGATCGCCGCGGGCACAGGCGCATCTTGAGGGCACGCGGCCGACTGATCGGCGACCAGCGCTACAAGATCGAGAGAATCAAGCCGGAGCAGGTACGTGTCGCCCCGATGCGGCGCCGGCGTCCGCCGACGCCGGCGCCGCTCGTCCTGCTTTACGGATTCGCCGTGCTCATCGCGATCGGCACATTCCTGCTGACGCTGCCCATCTCCAGCGCCCATGGTGGCTGGACCCCCCTCCTCGACGCGCTCTTCACCGCGACCTCGGCCGTCTGCGTCACGGGCCTGGTGGTGGTTGATACAGGCACGTACTGGAGCGGCTTTGGCCAGACCGTGATCATGTTTCTGATCCAGATTGGTGGGTTCGGCTTCATGACCAGCTCCACCCTGCTGCTGCTGTTGGTGATCCGTCGGCGCACGCGATTGAGCGACCGCGTGATGGTCAAGGAGACGATGGGCACCGGTGAGCTTGGCAACGTGGCCGGATTGGTGAGAAGGGTGGCCGCGTTCACGATCGTCGCCGAGGGGGTCGGGATGGTCGTGCTCACGATCTCCTTTCTGTTGCAGGGCGTCGCGGCACCAACGGCGCTGTGGTTCGGGGCATTCCATTCGATCTCCGCTTTCAACAACGCGGGCATCGACTTGCTCGGCAGCATCGGCCATTACAGCCTGCGCGGCCTGCAGACCGACTATTTGTTGCTTGGCGGGCTGGGGGTGTTGATCGTGCTCGGCGGCCTTGGCTACGCCATCATCGAAGACGTCGCGCGCCGCCGTCAGTGGCGGCGGCTCGCGCTCGAGACGAAGGTCGTGCTACTCGCCACCCTCGCGCTGATCATCACCGGCACCTTGGCCATTGCCGCCCTCGAGTGGGACAACCCACAGACTCTCGGGTCGCTGGCACCCGACCAACGGGTCTACAACGCGCTGTTCGAGTCAATCACGCTGCGGACGGCCGGCTTCAGCGCGTTGAACACGGCTGCGCTTCTGGAGCCAACAATCTTCATTGTCATGGCGCTGATGTTCATCGGCGGCGCATCCGGATCGACCGCCGGCGGCATCAAGGTCAACACCTTCAGCGTCCTGCTCATCACGATCATCTCGACCGCCCGCGGACTCCCCTCGGCGGAGGTCTTCGGGCGACGCTTGGAGCACATCGTCGTCTATCGCGCGCTGGCCGTGGCGCTGCTTTCGATTGCGGTCCTGTTCATCGTCAGCCTGCTGCTCGAGATCATCAGCCACGATGGCTTCGTCGACGTGCTGTTCGAAGCTGTCTCGGGGCTGGCTACTGTCGGCGCCAGCCGCGGCATAACGGCCACGCTCCCGGATCCAGCTCAGGTCGTGCTGATCG
>DASQLS010000297.1:0-2793 GCA_035629915.1 Candidatus Limnocylindrales bacterium
CGGCACGTCTGATCGAGCACGAGGGAGTCGGCCGATTGGCCTCGATCGAGGTCCCGGACAAGCTGGCCAGGGCGATCGCCGAGCTGCTCGACCTTGCCCCGGATGAGCGCGCTGCGCTTCGCCGCCACTGTCGCACGACTGCACTGCGCTCCTATTCATGGGAGCTTCGCCAGGGTCCGCTGATCGATGCTTACCGGAGCCTCGCGGTCAGTGGCTGAGCCGGTCAACGAGGGTGCGTCGCAGGTCCTGGCCGTGGTGGTCAACTTCAACGGCGCGGGCATGACGGCGCGAACGGTCGAGACTCTCGCGGCGCAAACCAAACGACGCGCGCTCCGAGTGCTGGTTATCGACAACGGCTCCTCGGCTGCCGACGTCGCCGAGCTCGAGCGCCGCATCGCCGGTCAGGCGGACCTGCTGGGCTGGCCGCGCAACCGCGGCTACGCCGCAGCATGCAATGCCGCATCGCGGATCGCAGCGGAAAGCGGCATCCCGTACGTCTGGTGGCTCAACAACGACCTTGAGCTGGAGCCGGGCGCCCTCGAAGCGTTGCTGGCCCACCTCGAAGCGTCACCGAGAACGGCAGCAGCAGGCGCCGTCACCGTCGATCTGCCGACCGGGACGAAGGTGCTCGGCGCCGGCATGGATCTCTCGCTGTGGCGGAGCCGTGTCCGCAACCGTTACGCGGGCGCGAAGGTCGAGCAGCTCCCCAATCGGCCGCACGGCGTCGATGTGCTCCAGGGAGCCTGCGTCCTGGTCAGGATCCGATCCCTTCGCGACATCGGCGGCATGGACGAGGGCTACTTCATGTACGGCGAGGATGTCGACTGGTCCGTGCGCGCACGCGCGGCCGGATATGCGCTGGACATCGTCCCGGCCGCGCGCGTCAGGCACGGCTGGGCCCAGAGCTCGCGACCCGACGATCGCCTGCGCTACATCATGCGCAACCGGGTGCGCATGATGCGGATCCACGGGTCCCCGCAGGTCCAGGCAGCGTTCATCGTCTACTTCGTGTTTGCCTGGCTGCCGGCCTACACAGTCGGACGCCTGATCCCTCGATTCGGGTTAGACCGGGGCCTTCGCCTCGCGCTCTCGCCGTTGATCTGGAACATGCGCGATGCCATCCGGCGCGGGCAATGGCGATTGAACTCCGAGGACCTCGACATCGAGCGCATCTGACGGTCGTTCGACGGCCGCGAGCGCGAGGCCACAAAGGACGAAGAATGCCGCGTAGCCCTGCGTGGATTCGAGGGTCGAAGCAAATATGGCCAGCGTGAGCTCCGCAACCACCGCTATCAACAGGGCCAGTCCAACGGCCGACCGCCAGGCACGGCTCGTCCGCGCCAGGATCACGGCCACGAGGAACAGAAACGAAACGGTACCCACGAGTCCGAGCTCGACCAGTAGTGACAGGTACATGTTGTCGACGTAGCTGGTCTCGCCGATCAGCCCGCTCAGCACCGCCGGGCCGCTCAACAGGCCCCAGCCGAACAGTGGCTTGATGCTGAGCGCATCGATAGTCGCGCCGACACTCGCCAGTCGCATGCCCACAGAATCCTGCAGGATCCTGCCCGTCTCGCCCTGCCCTGCTCCCGCGAGCTGCGGCTCGAGAGACAACACGGAAAATGTCACGGCGACGATGCCGGCGATCACCAGGCACGCGACACCGATCGTGCGCCGGCCACGAACGAGGAAGTAGACACCGGGCACGACGAACATCGCCGTCATCGCGATGCGGCTCACAGTCAGGATGGCGACCGAAACAGCGAGCATCAGCCACGCCGCAACGGACAACGACCTCGCCCGGCCTCTTCCATCCGAGATGAACGGCATCAGGAGTGCGCTCGCGACGACCATCCAGATGCCAAAAAAGAGCGTCGCCCTGAACGGGCCCGCCTGCCGCTCGAGGCCGAAGCGAGCCATCGGCTCCCTCAGCGGCTCCGTTCCGACCAGGGACGACAAGACGTGGTCGTAGTGGATTCCGAAAGCCGCCAGAGCGAACACCACGGCCGCGACGGCGACGGTCGTTGCGGCGACGGTGATCACGAGCATCCGCAAGCCGCCGGTGGCCGTCGCTGCCCGATACACCAGCAGGAAGACGAGCAGGCCTTCAGCGACCAGCGAGGCGTAACGCGCCCAGGACGCGGCCGATGGGTTGATCGTCGCCGTCACCAGGGCTGAGCCGAGGAACGCCGCCCAGCCGATCCACACCAGTGCCGGCAGGCGCCGGGCGGCCGTGAGGTACGACCGCCAGTCGATCAGCGCAACCAGCGCAGCGGCCACGAGCACCAGCCGCGACGGTGTCAGCACGATGCCACCCACGCGGAGGCCGAAATCGGCCGGGAACACGAGCAACGCGACTACGTAGGCCGCCATCAGCCAAACCGACGCCCCGGGCAGCGTGGCGGCCGCGGGCCGCCTTGCGTCTGCCTGCTGTTCGGTCACCGTCGCCTTTCGGAAGCCGCGCCAAGGGCAAGCTGATATGCGCGTCGAAGCGCGTCCACGCTTCGTTCCCAGCGCAGCTCCCCTTCCATTCGGGCGCGTCCGACTCTCGCCATCGCAGCACCTCGGTCAGGCTCAGTCAGGATTTCGACCGCCTGGCGGGCCAGGGCGAGCGGGTCGTTGGGCTGGGCGTAGCGGGCAGCGGCTCCTGCCACCGCGCGCGTTTCGGGCAGGTCGAAGCAGACGATCGGGATGCCCATGGCCATGTACTCGAGCGTCTTGTTCATCGTGCACAGCTCGTTGAAGCCGTTCGCCGGGTCGGGCCCGATGGCCAGGTCGGCGGTTGATAGGGCT
>DASQLS010000298.1:0-6178 GCA_035629915.1 Candidatus Limnocylindrales bacterium
TCCCGACAGGCCGGGCCCGTGCGACTCGCCGGCCGTCAGCAGGCGGATGCGCCTCATGGGACCTTGTCCGCCGTTTCGCCCGATGAAACCAAGGGCGACGCAAGCCGAGCTCTACCGCGACCTGTTGCGCGGCATGCAACCCACGGCGCGCGAGCTCCGGCTCGTTCGCACATGGTGTCGCCCGATGCAACATGGCCGGTCATGCCCGCACCATACCGAGGTCCTGCCAGAAAGTCGGATAGGAGACCGATGCGCACTCGGGATCGTCGAGCTCCACCGCCGATGCCACCCCGGTCAGTCCCGCGATGGCGAAGGCGATCGCGATCCGATGGTCTCCATGAGTTGCGATGCTCGCCGCGCGCGGCGTCCCGCGCCGAACGCGCCATCCGTCATCGAGCTCCTCGACGTCAGCGCCGATGGCCCGCAGGCCGGCAACGACCGCAGCGATGCGGTCGCTCTCCTTGACCCGCAGCTCGCCCGCATCCCGGACCTCGGAGGCGTCCTCGACCGATGCCATGGCGATCGCGATGAGCGGCAGCTCGTCGATCAGGTCGGCCACCTCGCCGCCGCCGATCTTCACCGAGCGCAGCGGCCTGCCGCCGCGGACCGACATCTCGCCGACCGGCTCCGAGCCGCTGACGCCGGTCACGCGCGTCTCGATCTCGACGCCCATGCGCTGCAGCAGGCCGACCAGGGCCAGCCGTGTTGGGTTCAGGCCGACCTCGGCCATCGTGAGCTCCGCGTCCGGGTGCAAAGCGGCCGCCACCAGCCACGCCGATGCCGCCGAAGGGTCGCCGGGCACCTCCAGCTCGAATGGCCGCGGCTTCGCCGGACCGGTCACGGTCGTCATCCTGCCCTCGCGGTGGATCGGCACGCCCATGAAGGCCAGCATCCGCTCGGTGTGGTCCCGGGTGGGACCGGGCGTGTCGATGGTCGTTTCGCCGGCCGCGCTCAGCCCGGCCAGCGCCGCAGCGGCCAGCAGCTGGGCGCTCGCCACCGGCAGGTGATGGGCGGTGGGCTCGAGCGCCGCTCGCCCTGCGACCGTCAGCGGCGCATGGCCGTCGGTCGTCGTCACCTCCGCTCCGGCCGCGCGCAGCAACGTTGCGACGCGCTCCATCGGTCGGGCGCGCAGCGACTCGTCGCCGTCGAGGGTGGCGCGCAGCGGAAGGCCCGCCACCACGCCGGCAAGCAGCCGCATGGTGGTACCGGAATTGCCGCAGTCGAGCGCCGCGTCGCGCGAAGGGCGGCCGCTGATTTCGTAGCGCCCATGGGCCTCCTCCGTGATCGAGACCCCCAGGGCGCGCAGGCAGGCGACCGTGCTGAGCACATCACGGCCCGGGGAGCGCATCGTGACGGTGGTCAGGCCACCCGACAGCGCGCCGAAGATGAGCGCCCGATGCGCGATCGACTTGTCTGCCGGCAGGGTGAGCCGGCCACGCAGGCGAGCGGCAGGAACGACCTTCGGCGTGGTCGATGCCGGCGTCACCTGCCGGATCCGGCGGCCGCGGCGTCCGCTTCGGTCGCCGACTGCGCGTGCCGTCGCTGCACCGAGCGCGATGCGCGCAGCAGCGCGTCGAACACCATCGTCAGCTCGACCGGCGACATCGGTCCGGTGGTCCCGGTTGCCGCTCGTTCCAGGAGGGCGCGCTCGCGCCGGACGTCATGTCCGTGCGCGGTCGGTTCGCGCCGTCGTTGGACCTCGAGCGCCAGCGCGGCGCGCTCCTGGACCATCTCGGCCAGGCGCGCGTCGAGGTCGTCGATCCGGTTCCGAACGTCCTCGATCTCCCCGCTTGCGACCGATGTGGTGGCAGGCATCGGCTGGGCATCGGCCGTACGGACGAACTGGAGCCGGCGGAGCTCGTCCATGAGCGTTCCGAACTCGTCGAAGCTGAGGCTCTGGTCGCCGTCGGAGCGGGCGTTGGCCGGATCGGGATGGACCTCGATGATGAGGCCATCGGCGCCGACGGCGGCGCCCGCCAGGGCCATCGGCGCAACCAGGGCTCGGTGGCCGGTGCCGTGGCTCGGGTCGACGATGATCGGCAGATGCGTCCGGGAGCGGAGGACGGGCACAGCCGACAGGTCGAGCGTGTTGCGGGTCGCGGTCTCGAAGGTGCGGATGCCGCGCTCGCACAGGATCACGTTGGGGTTGCCGGCCGACAGGATGTACTCGGCGGCGAGCAGCCACTCCTCGATCGTTGCGCTCAGGCCGCGCTTGAGGAGCACCGGGCGCCGGCTCTGGCCAACCGCCTTGAGCAGGACGAAGTTCGCCATGTTGCGGGCGCCGACCTGGATGATGTCGACGTGCTCGTCGAAGGCCGGCACGTCGGTGGGGTCGACGATCTCGCTGATGACCGGCAGGCCGTATGTGTCGTGGGCTTCATGGAGGAGCTCAAGCGCAGGCAGGCCGAGTCCCTGGAACGAGTAGGGCGAGGTGCGCGGCTTGAAGGCGCCGCCGCGCAGGACGCGGGCACCCTCGCGCTTGACGCATCGGGCCGTCTCCATGAGCTGCTCGCGTGACTCGACCGCGCATGGGCCGGCCATCACCACCAGCTCCTGGCCGAGGCCGAGCTCTACGCCGTTGATGCGTACCCGCGTCCGTTCGACCTGGTGCTCGGAGCTCGCCAGCTTGTACGGCGAGCTGATCCGGATCACCTGCTCGACGCCGTCGAGCGTCCCGAGGTGCGCCACCCGCTCGAGGTCGCTGCCGACGACGCCGATCACCGTGCGCTCCTCGCCCACGCTGATGAACGCCTCCAGCCCGTTCTCCTCGACGGTGCGCCTCACCCCGTCGATCTCATCCCGCGTCGCTGTCGGACGCATCACCACGATCATCGGTCTTGCCTTTCGCTCACTGCCCCGATCCGCATCGGGGAAACAAAAAACGCAGGAGCTTTCGCTTCCTGCGTCTGCGGGCACGAGTGCCTGTGCCGGCGAGATCTACTCGCCTGCCTCGTACCCGCTAGCCATAAAACCACTGCTGTGTCATTGGATCGCGGAGCCTAGAGCGCGAGTGCGCCGATGTCAACGCTTCGGTGGCCGTGCATCAGGTTGAGAGCGTGAGCTCTACGTTGCCGGTATCGGCATCTCCGGCCATTCTTGTCCTGTGAGGCATACGCGCTTACTCGTCGCCATTGCGTGCCTTCTCGCAACTGGCTGCGGGACGCTTCCGGAACCGGAACCGGAACCGGAGCCGTCGGCGCCAACTGGGTCGCCAACTGCGCCTTCTGAGGGGATCTCGCGCACCGATGCGATCGAGGCCGCCCGCGACGCAGCCAGCGACGTGCTGGCGGAGGAGTGGCAGGTCGACGCGGTCACAGCGGGGCCGCTTGGACAGATTGTGCCGGACTTGCAGCATCACGAATGGGCACGTGACCTCCCCACGGACCTGAGGGTATGGCGAGTGGGTTTCGTGAGCGGCGACTTGAGCGCCCTGGTGGTAACGGACTTCATGGATGGTTCGGTGTACGGCGTCGTGGTGGGAATCGCCAACTGAGGGGGATCGGCCTCGCCGGTTCGCTGTTTGGCCACGCTCCGTCCCGCCTTCCGGTGACTGCGTCCGCGACCTATCGGCGAATTCGCTCCGAGTCGGCGGTCGACAGGGCGACCCTTCCGCCGTCCGCGGTCCACACTGCGCCCGTGACGTACGAAGCATCCGGACCGATGAGGAAGCCGATGATCGCCGCGATCTCGTCGACGGTTCCCATGCGGCCGAGCGGCACGTCGGTTCGGTGGTCGGCAGGCAGCAGGCGCTCGTCGAAATCGGTGGCGATGGCACCCGGCGCGACGACGTTGACACGCACGCCATCGGGTGCGCCGATGACGGCCATCGAGCGCGCAAGCCCTTCCAGACCCGCCTTGGCAGCGGCGTACGCGGGAGAACGGAGGGAGCCCTCGACCGCACCGACGATGCTGCCGACGAGCACCGCGGAGCCGTGGGCGGCGACGAGCGCCGGCATGCAGACGCGCAGCGCTTCGTAAGGCGCCGCCAGATCGACGGCGATGACCTCGTCCCAGTGCTCCCGGCTCTCCCATGGACCCGAGGGCGGGATGCCGGCTGAGCAGACCAGCGCGTCAAGGGAGCCGCCGCAGATCTTGAGCGCAGCGACCAGCATCGGCTCGTCGCCTGCGTCGCCCACCAGCATCTCGGCGCCATGGATGCTCGCCGGGTTTCGGTCGATTCCGACCACGCGCCAGCCTGCGGCAACCAGCCGTTCGACAGTGGCGCGGCCGATGCCGGCGGCGGCACCGGTGACGATGGCGGTCTTCTGCGGCGCTTCGTTCATGGCCGCGCCATGGTGACGGATCGGGTCAACCGGTGTGCTGGAGTCCGGCCGCCAGCCCGCTGACCGTGAGCTGCAGGAGGCGCTCGGTCTCAGCGCGCTCATCGGCGGCTAGCGAGGATCCGCGCAACCGGGTGAGCCCGCGCACCTGGAGCTCGGACAGGACGTCAACGTACGGCGTCCGCAGCTCCACGCTGCGCTGGAGACGAGGGCTGCGATCGAGCAGCCGAGCGCTGCCGGTTAGCCGAAGCACCTCCTCCTCGGTCTGCGCCCGTTCCCCGCGCAGGGTGTCGGCTATGCGGCGCATCGGCTCATCCTCACCGGCCAGGCCGGCATACCGAGCCGCGACGACCGGATCGGCGATCGCCAAACCCAGCTCGACGTTGTCGATGATCGAGCTGAAGAACGCCCAGTCGCGATACGCCGTCGCCAGCTCTTCCCGTCCGCTGGCCCCGTGTTGCGCCACATAGCCGGCGAGTGCCGCCCCGACGCCATACCAGGCGGGCAGGTTCGTGCGGCTCTGCGCCCAGGCGAACGTCCAAGGAATGGCGCGCAGCGAGGCCAGCGAGGGCGCCGCCGAAGCCCGCCGCGCCGGTCGCGAGCCGAGCTCCATGCGGCTGATCTCGCCGATCGGTGTCGCCCGGTGGAAGAACTCCTCGAAGGCGGCATCCTCCCAGACGAGGCGCCGGTAGGCATCCTCAGCCAGGGCGACCAGCTCGGTCATCATTGGCCGCCATCGGTCGAGGCGTTCGGTCGTCACCTCGTCGTGTCCGGGCCGCGAGCTCAGCAGCAGCGCGTTCGTCATCTGCTCCAAGTGCCGCTGCGCGATCTGCGGGCTCGGGTAGCGCTCGGCGATCACCTCGCCCTGCTCGGTCAGCTTGAGCCTGCCGTCGACCGATCCGGCCGCCTGGGCCAGGACCGCCCGGTTCGCCGGCCCGCCCCCGCGACCGATCGTGCCGCCACGCCCATGGAACAGCGTCAGCTCGACGCCGTGGCGCCGGGCCGCCGCAACCAGCCCCTCCTGGGCCCGATGCAGATTCCAGGCTGCCGACAGGTAGCCCGGCTCCTTGTTCGAGTCCGAGTAGCCGAGCATTACCTCCTGCCGCATTCCCCTGGCTTCCAGGTGGGACCGATAGGCCGGCTCCGCAAGGAGATCGTGGAGGAAGCGACTCGCTTCCTCCAGCTCCTCCCGAGTCTCCAAGAGAGGAACGACGTCCAACCATTGCGAGGGCATGACGTCGGGGACGGCTGCGCGAGCAAGCTCGAGGAGGGCCATCGCGTCGTCGGTCCGTCGCGTGAAGCTGATGACGTAGCGACGCGAGGCCTCGGCGCCGAACAGCTGGCCGATCTCGCGCTGCGTCCGCAGCGTGCCGAGCACCTCGTTGAGCGTCACGCCGGAGGCATCCACCGGCTCGTCGGCCGGACCGCCCGAACGGAGTCGTTCCAGCGCGGCCGTGTGCACGTCGGCGTGCTGCCGAACCTCGAGCGAAGCGAGGTGGAACCCGAACGTCTCGACCTGCCAGACGAGATCCTGGACCTCGCCGGCCGCCACCCGGTCGGCTCCGTGGCGGCGAAGCGACTCCTGCATCCGGCGCAGGTCGGTCAGCAGCTCGGCGGGCGACTCGTATCCACCACGGCGGATGCCGGGGCCTCCCACCAGCCGCGCTCGCGTGCGGTTGATCCGCTCGCCGATGATTCCCAGCGCCTGCCGGTAGGTCTGGCCGCCGAAGCGTCGCTCCAGATCCGCCCGGACTCGAGGGAACGGGCGACCCATCTGGGCCACTCGACGCCGATAGTCGTCCGGGACGCCGGCCTGCTCGTCGGAGATCGCGATCGTCTGCTCCAGCCGCACGATCACGTTGCCGTAGCCGTGGAGGATGTGATCTGCCTGGATCCGC
>DASQLS010000299.1:0-5397 GCA_035629915.1 Candidatus Limnocylindrales bacterium
GGCCAGCCGTACATCGGCGGCAACGGTGGCACGAGCTGCTTCAAGGGCTGGTTCGTGCGCTACATCACCGAGGGTCGCGTGGGCGAGTGGGAGCCGTGCGACGAGGACGTCGACACGGATTGCGTGGAGGAGCCGAGCTTCGGCATCCAGCTCGTCCAGTAGGCGCACCAAACCATCCCGTTCGTAGGCTCTTGGTACTGAACCGACCTTCCAGCCGGGTCACTTACCGGACACCACTACCGCCCGTACGGTGCGCCCGAACAACTCCCCGTCACATCGTTTTGGAGGCTCGTTCCCGGAATGGAGATGGAGTTCAAGGACACCGGCCGTCGGCGCCGCGTGCTGTTGATCGTGCTGGGACTGGCGCTTGCCGTCGGCGCGGGCTGGGGCGCGTACACGCTGGCCACGAACGGCAATGCCGCTCAGGCCGATGTGATCATGGAAAGCGTGCTTGTTGCAGCACGTGACATTCCGGCTCGTACCCCGATCACGATCGACGACGTGACCGTCCGCTCGGTGCCGATCGACGAGGCGCTCACCCAGGCGTACCGTGAGTCGGGCCAGGTAGTCGGACGTGTCACCGCTGTTCCGGTCTACGCCGACCAGCAGGTCACACCTAACCTGTTCGCCACTACAACGGCCGATGCCGATTTCAGCATCCTCGGCCCTGACGAGGTGGTCGACGACCTGTCGCCCTACTGGCGCGCCGTTGCGGTCTCTGTGCCGCCGGATCGCGCAGTTGGTGGCGAGATCGCCGCCGGGGACCACGTCGACCTGTTCGTCAGCGTCGACATCGAGGTCCTGGCGGTCGACGACGAAGGCAATTACCAGACCGTCGAGACGGCCACCGAGGACGGACTCACCGGCGGCAAGTCGACCAAGATCACCTTCCAGGACGTCGAGGTCCTGAAGACCGACGTTGACGGCGGGATGTACATCCTCAAGGTCGACCTGCATCAGGCCGAAGAGATCGCCCACATCATCCAAGTCGCGCCCGACTCGTTCGGCATGGCCCTTCGACCGGCCGAGGACACTCGGATCGCGGACTCGTTCGAGTTCGGCGAGACGACTGATCGGCTGATCATGCAATACCTCTACCCGGTGCCGCAGCTCATGGACCTTTCACAGCTGCTCGGATTGCCGGTCACGCCTGGCAGCTCACCTGTGCCGGGTGGCCCGGTCCAGCCGACGCCGACGCCTGACCCGAACGCAACGCCAGATCCCAATGCGACGCCTGGTCCGGACGAGACTCCGGGTCCGGACGAGTCGCCCGAGGCCTCTCCGGAGGCGTCACCGAGCTAAGCACTCGTTCCGAGGGGAGTTCCAGCGGGCGGGTCCTTCGGGACCCGCCCTCTTTTCTTGTGTCCCGTGTAGACACCAAAGACTGCATCGCAGTCGGCCTGCGGGCCGCTGCTACGCGCTCCACGCGGGCCTCGCGCCGTTCGCGCGTGACCCGCGCTACGCATGAATTGAGTTGTCTTCGCAGCCGGCCTTCGGGCCGCAGCTACGCGCTCCGCGCGGGCCTCGCGCCGTTCGCGCGTGTCCCGCGCTACGCTTGCGGTATGCCCGACTTTCGGCTCGAAGCGCCCTTCCAGCCGACAGGCGACCAGCCTCAGGCGATCGAGAAGCTGGTCGACGGTCTGGGTCGTGGCCTGAAGGATCAGGTCCTGCTCGGAGTCACTGGAAGCGGCAAGAGCTACACCATCAGCCAGGTGATCGCGCGCCACAACCGGCCGACGCTGGTCATGGCTCACAACAAGACGCTTGCCGCGCAGCTGTACAGCGAGCTGCGCGAGTTCTTCCCGGACAACGCGGTCGAGTACTTCGTCTCGTACTTCGACTACTACCAGCCCGAGGCGTACCTGCCGCGGTCGGACACCTACATCGAGAAGGACTCGTCGCGCAACGACGAGATCGACAAGCTCCGCCACGCGGCGACGCGAGCGCTGTTCGAGCGGCGCGACACGATCATCGTCGCCAGCGTCTCGTGCATCTACGGCCTCGGCGCACCGGTCGACTACGGCGCAACCGTTACGCGGCTGCGCGTCGGTGGGCGCTACCGACGAGATGGCGTGCTGCGCCAGCTGGTCGACCTGCAGTACCAGCGCAACGACGCCGCCCTGTCACGCGCTCGTTTCCGCGTTCGTGGCGACACGCTGGAGCTGCAGCCGGCGTACGACGACTTCGTGGTGCGCGTGCAGTTCTTCGGCGACGAGGTCGAGAAGATCACCGAGGTCGACCCGCTCACCGGCGAGGTCCTCGCCGAGCGCAATGAGCTCAACGTCTATCCCGCGTCGCACTACGTCACGCCGGCCGACAAGCTGAAGGCGGCCATCGTCGACATCGACAAGGAGATGGAGGTCCGCGTCGAGGAGCTTCGTCAGCGAGGTATGGAGCTCGAGGCCGAGCGGCTTCGCCAGCGAACGACGTTCGACCTCGAGATGATGCGCGAGCTCGGCTTCTGTTCGGGGATCGAGAACTATTCGCGCCATCTATCGCGGCGCGAAGCCGGTTCGCGGCCGTGGACCTTGCTCGACTACTTCCCGCCCGACTGGCTGCTCGTCGTCGACGAGTCGCACATGACCATCCCGCAGACGGTCGGCATGTACAAGAACGACCGCACGCGCAAGGAGATCCTGGTCGACTTCGGCTTCCGGTTGCCGTCGGCGCTCGACAACCGCCCGCTGACCTTCGAGGAGTTCCAGGAGCACCTCAACCAGGTCGTCTACATGTCGGCCACACCCGGCCCGTACGAGCTCCAGCGCGCTGAGCAGATCGTCCAGCAGCTGATTAGGCCGACCGGGATCATCGACCCGGAAATCACGATCCATCCCACCGAGGGGCAGATCGACGATCTGATCGACCGTATCCGCGACCGCGTCGAACGTGGCGAGCGGGTGCTCGCCACGACGCTGACCAAGAAGATGGCCGAGGACCTGGCCGACTACCTGCACGAGATGGGCGTCAAGGTCGCCTACCTGCACGCCGAAGTCGACACCCTAGAACGCGTCCAGATCCTGCGCGACCTACGGCTGGGGGTCTACGACGTTGTCGTTGGCATCAACCTGTTGCGCGAGGGCATCGACCTGCCCGAGGTGACACTGGTGGCGATTCTCGACGCCGACAAGGAGGGTTTCCTGCGCTCCGCCTGGGCGCTCATCCAGACCACCGGCCGCGCGGCGCGCAACGTGGGCGGCGAAGTCGTCATGTACGCCGATCGGATCACCGAATCGATGCAGGTTGCGATCGACGAGACGGCACGTCGGCGCGCCGCCCAGACCGCGTACAACGTTGAGCACGGCATCGTGCCGCAAACGATCGTCAAGGGAATCCGTGACATCAACGATCGACTGCGCGCCGTAGCCGAGGCCTCGGGCGCGTACGCATCTGCCGGACGCGCACGCGAGCTGACCGACATGTCGCGCGAGGAGATCGCCAAGGTAGTCGCCCAGATGGAGGCGGAGATGCGCGCCGCGGCGCGCGAGATGGAGTTCGAGCGGGCCGCGGCGCTGCGCGACGAGATCCAGCAGATCCGGCTACGTGTCCTCGAACAGGATGCGTCCGTCACGGTCGCGCGTGCGGCAGAGAAGGCAGCTGCCAGTGCCGATCTTCTCCCCGAGTCGCCAACCGCCAAGCCGACGGAGCGCGCGGCGGCGATGCGCTCGGGAAATCGCCGAGGCCGCCGCGCGATCGCAGCCGGCGAGGGCCTCGAGGTGACCTCGGTCACCGTCCTGCCGGCCGACGAGGAGCCAATCGACAACATGGACGGTCAGCCCGACTTCGGCGAGGAAGGAACCGCCGCGGACTGGCTACCCGGAATCCGTGACGAGCACGAAGGCGACGATGCGGGCTGGATGGCTCGCTGGCTGGATCGCCCCACCTGGGATCAGCGCGTCACGCCAAATGTGGTCAAGCGCACGGGCGAGCGGCCCACCCGCCGAACGGGAGGCCGCCGGCACCGCTAGGGATCTCTAGAGATCGCCCTTTGCGACGGTCAGCTCCACGCGGCCGGTCTCGACGTCGCCGACGTTCGTAAGCGGCACGGTGAACACCTTGCTCATCAAGCCACCTGTCTTGACCTTGATCTCCGTTCCGTCGTTCTCGATGACGGTCCCTACCTCGGCACCGTTGACATCGATAACCGTCCAGCCGGGTTGTGCCAGATTGACCGACGTATCCATTACGTCACCTCCGTCGTTCGAGTCGGGCTGGTTCGCGTGAAATCGGTCAGGCGGCCTTCGTTCGCTGTGAGCGGACCGGCTTGGCAACGTTGTCGTCCTCATCGATCTCGATGCCATGTCGCTTTGCCGCCGAAACGATCTTTTTGCGCGCTCGCTCCTTGGCCGCCGCGCTTTCGAAGTCCGTCTGGTTGAACCGGGCGATCGCGTTGCGAACATGGGATTCATCGTTGATCGGGAGGTGCTCGCCGCCCTTGGAATCCACGTATGCAAACTGGTTCGATCGAAGCTTGTCGCGATCCTTTGTCTTGAGCTCGGCCATGATGTCCTCCTTTGCCAGGACGATGCTCCGCCGGAGGCCCTCGAACGGGCGATTCGAGCGTCGCGCGAGGGGTTAAGGCTGCGTGGCAAAGGTCCGCGGCGAGCCGCTGATAAAGTCCCGACGATGGACCGAGCACGAACCAAGCAGGTGTGCACGATTGGGCCCGCGAGCGTGGACCGGATCGCGGATCTGGTTGCCGCGGGCATGGATGTCGCGCGTGTCAACTTCTCGCATGGCTCGCCCGACGACCACCGCAATTACGTCCATACCGTCCGATCGGCCGCTCACGCCGCGCGACGGAGCGTCGCGGTGATGGTCGACCTGCCCGGGCCCAAGCTTCGACTTGGTGAGCTGCCCTCTGGCGAGCTCAGGCTCGCGACCGGCGCCTCGTTCAGCCTGCTCGGCGACGAGTCGGCGGAAGCGTCGGCAGACGGCGCGACGGTGCCGTCTTCTTCTCTCGCCACTCAGCTCCAGGTCGGCGATCGCGTGTTGCTCGCCGACGGCGCGGCAGAGCTGCGCGTGACCGCAGTCGAGGCGGCCGATGTGCGGACCGAGGTCGTCAACGGAGGCGTCGTCCGCTCGCACTCGGGCGTGAACATTCCGAGCGAGCGGCTGGCCGTCGACGGCTTGACCGACGACGATCGTGCCGCGCTGCCCCGAGCTCTCGAGCTGCGCGCCGATCTGATCGCCCAGTCGTTCGTGCGCAGCGCCGACGACGTACGCGCTCTGCGCAAGCTGCTACCCGCCGACGGGCCACGGCTGATCGCCAAGATCGAGACGCGCGCGGCGATCGACAACTTCGATGACATCCTGGCCGAGGCCGACGGGATCATGGTCGCGCGTGGCGATCTGGGGGTCGACGTGCCGTTCGAGGACGTGCCGCTGATCCAGAAGGAT
>DASQLS010000300.1:0-2368 GCA_035629915.1 Candidatus Limnocylindrales bacterium
TGCATCCCGTCGTCCGAGCCGAGCAGCGCCTCCGATGCGCGCTCGGGATGGGGCATCAGCCCGCATACGCGGCCGGTGGAGTCGAGCACGCCGGCTATGTCGCGCTGAGAGCCGTTGGGATTGCCCTCCGGCGCCGCGTAACGAAAGAGGACCTGGCCCCTAGCCTCGAGCGCGTCGAGCTCCTCATCCGGCAGCCAGTAACTGCCTTCGCCATGGGCGATCGGCATGCGCAGCGTGGCGCCGTCCGGGACCGTGTGCGTGAAGGGTGTATCGAGGCGCTCGACCGACAGTCGCACCCAGCGATGCTCGAAGCGCAGCGTCGCGTTGCGGCGCAGCACGCCGGGCAGCAGGCCTGCCTCAGTAAGCACCTGGAAGCCGTTGCAGATGCCGAGCAGCAACCCGCCTCGCGCGGCGTGATCGCGGACCGCGCCCATGATCGGGCTGAAGCGGGCGATCGCACCTGCCCGCAGGTAGTCACCGTGGGCAAAGCCGCCGGGCAGGATCACCGCGTCGGCGCCGTGCAGGTCCGTCCGCTCGTGCCACAGCAGCTCGGCCTCCGCGCCGGCCAGCCGCACTGCATGAGCAGCGTCTCGATCGCAGTTGGAGCCGGGGAAGACGACGACGCCAACTTTCACAGGGCGTCGATCTCCCATTTCTCGACCAGCGGATTCGAGAGGAAATCCGCGGCCAGCCTTTCGACCACCGTTCGCGCTTCGGCTGGATCTGCGGCGTCCACGGTTAGCTCGACCCGACGTCCGACGCGCACCTCGTGCACGCTCGACGCGCCGAGCTGGGGCAATGCGGCTTCTACCGCCCTCCCCTGCGGATCAAGGATGCCGTCGCGCGGCATGACGTCGACGGCGAACCGGTACTCGCTCATGCTCCGCTCGGCTCGTCGCCCGCCAGCCGGTCGTTGGCCAGGTAGTCGGCGAACGACCCGCCGGTGATCCGCTCGAACGCCTCGACGTAGCGGCTGCGCGTCCCGTCCACGACGTCGGCCGGCAGCTCGGGTCCGGGCGGCGTCTTGTCCCACGGCTGTGCCTCGAGCCAGTCGCGCACGAACTGCTTGTCGTACGAGTCCTGGCTCTTGCCCGGCTCGTACGACGACGCGTCCCAGAAGCGTGACGAGTCGGGCGTCAGCACCTCGTCGATGAGGATCAGATCGCCGCCGGGAAGCGTGCCGAACTCGAACTTGGTGTCGGCCAGGATGATTCCCGCCGGCTCGGCGCGCTCGGCCGCGAAGCGATACAGCGAA
The DNA here is from genome assembly GCA_035629915.1 of Candidatus Limnocylindrales bacterium. Classification (GTDB taxonomy): domain Bacteria; phylum Chloroflexota; class Limnocylindria; order Limnocylindrales; family CSP1-4; genus JALYGJ01. Next base: position 1,256 of record DASQLS010000300.1, read on the forward strand.
AGCGCCAGGTCACGCGCGCGCTCGGCGAGCGTGCCGCCAACGAGCGCGGCCATCTGGTCGAACGAGATGTTCTCGTCGTGACCAACCTCGGCCTTGGTCGAGGGCGTGAACAGCGGCTCGGGCAGTCGCTCGCTCTCGCGCATGCCCGCCGGAAGCGGGATGCCGCACACCGCGCCGGTGCGCTGGTAATCCTTCCAGCCACTCCCCGCCAGGTAGCCACGCACGATGAGCTCGACCGGCATTACCTGCGCCCGGCGGCAGATCATCGACCGGCCGCGCAGATCGTCGGTCGCATCGGCGTAGTCGTCGGGCAGCTCCCCGACGTCCGTCGAGAGCAGGTGATTGGGCATGATCTGGGCACGCTCCGTCTCACGGAACCAGTAGCGGGCGAGGCCGGTCAGCACGCGGCCCTTATCGGTGATCGGCGTCGGCAATACGACGTCGAAGGCACTGATCCGGTCGGATGCGACGAGCAGCAGCCGCGCATCGTCGAGCGCGAAGATGTCGCGCACCTTGCCCGAGCGAACGAATCCGGGCACGAGCTCAGCGAGTGGCATGGGCGGGGTCCTCCAGGCGGTCGAGCCGGGCAATCAGCTCATCGACGTGACGGAGCAGGTGGCGCTCGTCGAAACAGGCGGCGATCTGGTCGGGTCGCAAGACGCGCGTGACGTCGGGATCGTCCTCGATCAGCTCGCGCAGCTGGCGCCGCTCGTCGGCGGCTCGAAGGGCGGCGCGCTGGACGATCGAGTAGGCGTCCTCGCGTGATTGGCCGGCTTCCTCGACGAGCATCGTCAGCAGCCGGCTCGAGGCGTACAGGCCGAGGCCGCGCTCGAGGTTCTCGCGCATCCGCTCGGGACGCACGACCAGCCCGTCGACGAGGCCGCGGAAGCGGACGAGCATGTAGTGCAGGAGCGTCGTGGCGCCGGGCAGCACGATCCGCTCGACCGACGAGTGGCTGATGTCGCGCTCGTGCCACAGCGCCTGGTCCTCGAAGCCGGCCGAGGCAAAGCCGCGCAGCACCCTGGCCAGGCCGCTGATCCGCTCGGCGGTGATCGGGTTGCGCTTGTGGGGCATCGCGCTCGAGCCCTTCTGGCCGCCGCGGAACGGCTCCTG
>DASQLS010000301.1:0-6441 GCA_035629915.1 Candidatus Limnocylindrales bacterium
CTGGTCGAGGAGGGGAGTGGCTGGCGGGCCGAGCTGGCCGGCGGCCAGGAATCGCACATGTTGTCGGCCCTTGCCCGCGCCGACGGGCTGGCAGTGGTGCCCGAAGACGTCGATGGGTTGCCGGCTGGGGCAGAAGTCGAGGTCATCCGCCTGAGATGATCCGCATGCGATGAAACAAGCAAGATGAAGCCGAAGCCCGACTACAAGCCCGGCGGACCCCCGGAACGGCGCGAGAAGCGGCGGCTGACACACGTCAGTCGCGGCGGCCGCCCGCGAATGGTCGACGTCAGCGACAAGCCCGCGACCGCACGGCGCGCCGTTGCGGAGGCATTCGTGACGCTCGAGCAGGAGACAATCACCCTGATCATCGATGGCCAGGTGACTAAGGGCGACGTGCTCACCGTGGCCGAGATGGCCGGCGTGATGGGCGGCAAGCGCACGGCCGAGCTCATTCCGCTTTGTCACCCGATTCCACTGACCGATCTAATCGTCGAGATCACGCCCGACCGATCGGCTGGCGGCCTGCGTATCAAGGCGACGGCGGCCACAGTCGCGCCGACCGGTGTCGAGATGGAGGCACTGACCGCCGCGACGGTCGCCGCGCTGACCGTGTACGACATGGTCAAGAGTGCCGATCGCAGCGCGGCGATCCGCGACGTTCAGCTGCTCGAAAAGTCGGGCGGCAAGTCCGGAGAGTGGCGGCGACCGGCCGGCGCGCCCGGCGCGGCGCCCAAGCAGGGCACCAAGAGCCAGAGCTGGCGCAGGCGCCCGCCCGGATGAGCGCGGCCGCTCTTGTGCTGACGGTCAGTGACGGTGTCGCCGCGGGAACGCGTGACGACGAGAGTGGCCGTGTCCTAGCGGAGCGGCTGACCGAGCTCGGCTACGACGTCCGGCGGCACGCCGTGGCGGACGACATGGAGAGCATCGCACTGGCACTGACCGACGCGAGCGACGATGGAGTGCGTCTCGCGGTCAGCACCGGTGGCACAGGTCTTGGACCGCGCGATCGGACGCCGCAAACGCTTCATGCCCTGCTGGACTACGAGATCCCCGGCTTCTCCGAGCAGATGCGCGCCTACGGCCGCACGAAGACGCCGCTCGCCGACCTGTCGCGCAGCATGGCCGGCGTTCTCGGCACGACGCTGATCCTGGCCGTGCCCGGCAGCCCGAACGGAGCTCTCGACTCGCTCACGGCGGTCGAGCCACTGCTCGAGCACGCACTCGAAACGCTTGGAGGTCATACCGCACACGGCTCGACTGAGCCGTCCGCCGACGCCGACGACGAGCCGTCCGCAGACGACTAGGTGATCGAAAGCTAGATGCTCGAGCGCGTACCCCTCTACCCGCTGGCACCAACCGTCTTCCTGGTCGCGTTGGTGCTCTTCGCGCTGCTGATGGCGCGCCATCTTCGCGTCTGGGCCTACGCCCGGCCGGCCCAGGTCGGCGACGAGCCGGGTCGTCTGAGCTCGGTATTCGTGTACGCCATCGCTCAGGTGCGCATGTTCCGAGATCTCGACGCGGGACTGCTCCACGCGGCGATCTTCTGGGGCTTCGTGACGCTGACGATCGGCACTTTCGATCGGGTCACGTTCGGTCTCGTCGAAACGATTGTTCGGCCGCTGCTCGACGGTTGGCTGTGGCGGCTGCTGATCCTCGGCCAGAACATGTTCGTGCTCGTCGTCCTGGTTGGCGTCGGCTACGCCCTGTTCCGGCGCCTCGTCTGGCGCTACCCGCGGAGGACGACCCTGTCACGCGACGGCGTGGTGATCCTGCTGCTGATCGGCGGCGTGGTGCTGACCGAGCTTTTCGCCGAAGCCTTCCGGCTGGCGCGCTACGGTGATCCCGACGCGGGCTGGGCGGTCATTGCCGCGCCGGTGGCCGCAGTGCTGGGCCTGCTGCCGGCGAACGTGCAGGAAGTCGGCTACGGCGCCTTCTTCTGGGCCAATGTGCTGCTCGTCAGCGGCTTTCTCGTGTACCTGCCGCGCTCCAAGCATCTCCACATCGTTACTGCCTTCTTCAACGCCGGACTGCGCAAGCTGAAGCCGCGCGGCGAGCTGCCGGCGATGGACCTCGAGGCGGCCGACGCGCGTTTCGGTATCAAGACGGTCGAGGACCTGTCGTGGAAAGACCTTCTCGACGGCTTCACGTGCACCGAGTGCGGCCGCTGCCAGGAGGCGTGTCCGGCATGGGCGACTGGCAAGCCGCTCAACCCCAAGACGATGATCATGGGCATCCGCGAGATCGCGGTTGAAGCGGAAGCCGGCGTGCCGCTCATCCCATGGATCAAGCCTGCTGCGAAGCCGAACCTCGAGCATCCGGTCGTTGACGTCGCCATCCCTTATGACGCCGTCTGGGACTGCGTGACCTGCGGTGCGTGCGTGGAAGCGTGCCCGGTGATGATCGAGCACGTTGACAAGATCGTCGGCCTGCGCCGCAACCTGGTGCTCGAGGAGTCGCGCTTCCCCGAGGAGCTCGCCGCGTCATTCAACAACCTCGAGCGCTACTCGAACATCTGGGGCCAGCCGCAGTCGACGAGGCTCGACTGGGCGCGCGGGCTGCCGTTCGACGTTCCGACCGCCGCCCAGGTGGTCGAGGACGGCGGTCCCGATGCGGTCGCCGAGCTCGAGTGCCTCTACTGGGTCGGCTGTGCCGCTTCATTCGACGACCGCAACCGCCGCGTCGCCCGGGCGGTTGTCTCGTGCCTGAACGCGGCGGGCGTGAAGTACGCGGTGCTCGGCCAGGAAGAGTCGTGCACGGGCGACCCGGCGCGCCGGATGGGCAACGAGTACGTCTTCCAGATGCTCGCCACGGGCAACGTCGAAACTCTCAATCGGTACAAGCCGAAGACGATCATCACCGCCTGCCCGCACTGCTTCAACACGATCGGCAACGAGTACTCGCAGCTCGGCGGCAACTACACCGTCAAGCATCACTCCCAGTTCCTGTCGAGCCTCGTCGAGGACGGACGGCTGCGCATCGACCGCCGCCAGGCGCAGAGCGTCACGCTCCACGATTCGTGCTACCTGACGCGCTACAACGGCGTCGTCTCGGAGACGCGCGCCGTGCTCAACGCGGTGCCCGGGATCGAGCTGCGCGAGATGGAGAAATCCGGCAAGCAGACGTTCTGCTGCGGCGCCGGTGGAGGACGGATGTGGATGGAGGAGAAGCGCGGCACGCGCATCAACGCCGAACGAACGCGCCAGGCGCTCGACACCGGCGCCGAGGCGGTCGCGACGGCGTGCCCGTTCTGCCTGGTGATGATGCGCGACGGAGTGGCCGACTCTGGCGGCCGCGGTGAGGACGTGGTCGTCCAGGACATTGCCGAGATCTTTGCTGCTGGCCTGCCGGCACCGGGCTCGAACGGCCGGCAGCTACCAGTGGTTCAGTAGCTGCGGCTGGCTACTGTTCCAGCAGCTCGCGGTCGAGAAAGTCGATGACGCGACTCTGCCATTCGTTCGGGTCAAGCTCGAGTGCCTGGACGTGACCAATACCGCTGGTTTGCCACACTTCGAACATCGCTGAACGCTGGGCCATGTCAGCGGCCACGGCGCGCTCATCGGCCGCGTCGGCCGCGATGACCAGGACGGGCACAGTCGTGTTCATCGTGGCGACCGTGCCCAGAGTGGGTGGAGCGCTGCCTTCGGTCCATATGTCGGCGAGCGTCCACATCGTCGTCGATACGATGCGAGCGACTGTTGCGCGTGGATCGGTGCCCTCGAACCAGAGATCCCCTGGGACCCTCGCTGCGACCCCTTCCGCAACAACGGCCCCGACGTGGTTGACGATGTCGGAATCACTGGTCGCGGTAACCGCCTGCTCGCCTCCCATCGACAGTCCGAGAAGTCCGATGCTTCCGTAGGGCACGCCGGTGTCGTACAGCCATCCGATCGCGCCGGCGATGTCATCGCCGCCGGTCCAGCCCCACATGTTGCCGTAGTCGGTGCTGGTGCCCGCACCACGCGAGTCGACGGCGAGAACTCCATAGCCGTTCGAGACGAGAACGGAGGCGTGGGCCAGCGTGTCGCTGCGGCTGCCGGTCGAGCCGGGCAAGAGGATGACGGTCGCTCCGTTCGCGCTTGGGGCGTACCACGCTCCGATGCGCGCACCATCCGGCGTCGGGAAGGACACGTCCCGAGCTCCGGGCAATGTGCCGGCGATCGGCATTCGCGGCGGATGGACGCCGAGGGTTGCCGCGGCAAGGGGCATGAGAACGAACTGGAGATAGAGGGCGCCACTGGCCACGATCGCCACCGCCACCGCCACCCGCCACCAGCCGGTCGCCGCTCGAACGATGGTCACCGCGCCCCAACCGAGTAGGACCGCCGCTGCCACGCCAGCCAGCACACCGATCGTGCCGCCAAGCCATGCTCCCTCGACCAGCCGGGCAACGGCGTATCCGACCGAGATGGGCAAACCTATCGCACCGATTACCAGCGGCGCGATTACGGCCCCGGGTCGCTTGTTCACCTTGCCCGAGCCCACGGCGACGGCCGTCAGGGCCGAGATACCAACGACGATCGCCTTGCCGGCGACGCTGAGAGGCGAATCCAGAAAGACGAGCGTCAAGCCAATGACGAGGCCTGCCTCGAGCAAGGGAATGAGCCTGCGCGAAGGCCGGGCTATGGTCGGTCGAGTTACGTCGAGCGCAACCGATGCAGCCATGGTGCTCCCCAATGCGGTGTCGGCTCCAGTTCACTCCCTTCAGAGCCACAGTCCAAGTGCCGATTGGCTCAGGCGGAGGGAGCCTCAAGTCTCGGCTCGGGGTTGCGCGCCATCAGCTCGGCGGCGAGGGCGACCTCGAGCAGCCCGACCGTGGCGCCGATGAGGACTGCGACGAGCCACTCCGCGATGACCTGGAATTCGAGACCCGCTGCGTGAAGCGTGTCGTGGACCAGCTCGTGGATCGTCTGCTCGAAGACGACAGGGATTATCACCAGCACGATCATCGGCAGCACGGCGGTCCGGCTGATCCGTGAGGTCCTCTTGAACGCGTCGACCACACCTCGCCGTTCCTGGACGAGCACCGGACCCACGAGCCCGAAGAGGATGTAGACGATGACCCCGGGCACGATGAACAGCGCCAGACCGATGACCGTGCCGATGCTGAGCAGCACGTCCGCGATCACGAGACGCCCCCACGGCAGCGTCCTCACCACCTCGCTGAACTTCATGTGATGGCCGTGCAGGTACTCGCGCGCGACCGCCTCGTCGAGGAAACCGGCGTACAGGACCGGTCCGAAGAGGCGCAGCGGGATGGTCACCAGGAGGGCGACCACAACGAATGAGACCGGCAGGAAGCCGATGTCGCCTTCGATGCCCTCGAGAAGTCGATCGACCAGGGCTGCCAGAAGGGCAGGCAGGCCGAAGAGCAATAGGGAGACGAGCGCCACTCGACGGAAGCTCTGGCGGAGCATGCCGATCGCGTCGCGCACGACCTGCGAGAAGGTGAGTGGCCCCCGCCCAAGCCTGTGGCCCGGCAGGTTGGTCATGGCTCGGATAGTCGCACAGTGGATAGGTCGCGCTGGCGTCCCGTTAGCATCTGGCCGTGATCGCCGATTCGCCGATCAGAGCTCGCGCCTTCCTTTCTGTGGTGACCGGAATTGCCCTCGCCAGCGCCGTCGCGTGCACGGCCAACCCAGAGGGTTTGTCAAGCCACGGACCGTCCGGCATCCCGGCTCAGATTGATGAAGTCCACCTGCGCGAAGTCGTGGACCAGGTCGCCGCCCATCCCGAATGGGCGCCCGGTCCCGAGGTCCCAATCGCCGTCCACACCGCCGTCACTTCAATGTCCGCCCTGTGTATCGCAGTTGAGCGACCGCCCGAGCTCACCCTCTATGTGTCGGTCGACCCGAGCACCTCACCGTGGATCGTCAAGGCAGTGGAGGTGTTCGATCCCGAGACGGATACTGAGCCCCGAATAACCTTCGAGGAAGCTGACTACCCGGATGCCGACCTATGCCGGTTCGTTGTTGCCGGGGATCGGGAGCCCTTTCCGGAGGCCGCCGCGCAGATCGGCGTTCAGGGCGGGCTGAATCATCCGGACCACCTGCCATTGATCCAGCAGGCGCTGTTCGCAGAACCAGAACGCTTTGGCGTCGATCGGACCTCGCGTCCGTCGATCAACGTGGCTCCCAGCAACGGCAGTGGAGTGGGTCCTGGAATCGTTTGCTACTCGGGCGTTGTCTATCAGGGCGGCCCACGTGCCTCGGTCAACTTCGGTCTGAGCGAATCCAACGGTGGGTGGATCTTCGACACGGTGCGGGTGACCGAGCAGGTCCTCCATTCGGCCGAACGTCACACACGGGGCACGTGCTGATCTCTCGGGTAGCATCGCGGCGCCGATGACGATCCTCAATGCCGAACAGGCCGCGCTGCGTGACGCGATCCGCGAGCTTGCCGACGAGAAGATCGCGCCGCGCGCGGCGCAGATCGACGCGAGCG
>DASQLS010000302.1:0-7820 GCA_035629915.1 Candidatus Limnocylindrales bacterium
CGTACCTGGCGCGTGCCCTTTTCCGTGCGCACCAGCGCCGACGGAATGACGCTCGCGCTCAGCTTCTCGATGATCGCGATCTCGCCCGAATAGAGGCCCCCCGCGTCGATCCGGACTCGGTCACCGACGCTCAGGCCAGCCTTGCCCGCGCCGGCGGTCAGGTTGATCGTTGCGAGGTTCGGGCGTACCGGGGATTCGTCGGAGCCGGGAGGAGGTCCGCGCCGCGAGGTCTTGGGCGGCGGGTAGTTCGTCTTCCTCTTGCGCGCCACTAGTAGCGCCGCTTCGAGCGAGTCTGATCCTTGGGCGGCTTGGGCTCGTGGCCGGGCCGCGGCGGTCGCGGAGCAGTGCCCGGCGCCATGTCGGGCGGCGGCGGGAGCGGGCCCCTCGCCCTTGCCTCAGCGACGGCCTTCTCGAACTCCTTGGCCTTGGCGGCGGGCACGCTGGCGATCCACGCCGCCTCGATTCGCGCGACGTCCTCGTTCTGCGCCTTGCGGCGCTCGCGCTCCGCCTTTGAGTGCTTGGCCAAAATCCACTTCCTTAATCTGGTGTGCGTCCGCAGACGCTGGTTACGGTCACGGTAGCAGCAGATGCGCGCTTTGGCGCTCAGTAGAGCTCCTCGAGGCCCAGGACGTCGCCCAAGCCCAGCGAAGTCTCCTCGGCGTCGCACGGGCCGTTGCTCGTCGGGCTCATCGTAAGATCGCCGTGCTCCTCTTCGGACACGTGTGAGAGGCCAAACACATGGCCGAACTCGTGCGTGATCGTCGGTTCGAGCAACTCCATGAACCCCGCGCATTCGCCCTTTGCCAGAGCCCATGGGATGGCTGAGTTGATGAGCATGTCTGCTTCGACGACCACGTTGCGGCCGCCGTAAGTGCAGACGAATGCGAGCGTGTCCGCATCCTGGTCGTCGGGCAGCTCGCCAAAGCCGACGGTGTTGAAGCCGTCCGCCTCTTCAGCGACGCATGGCTCCCTGGCGACCGACCCCGCAAACCTAGCGGTCGCGTCGACTCGATCCGGAAGCCCACAGTCATTCCTGGCTGAGGTGATGTTCTCCGCCGACTGGATCAGAACGTCGAGGACGTCGTTGCTGCGCATTCCCTCCGGCACCGACTGCTCATTGAAGACCCATTCGTAGGAGCTGTCCCAGTGGAAGTCGGCGAGCTGGTATGCGTTGTCATTGCACGCACCGGCCAACGTCGGAGAGTCGGACGAATCCGGAGTCGGCCTTGGTGCCCGTATCTCGCCCTCAATGCCGTTGAGGCCCAAAAGCAGGGCGTTGTCCTCATCGCACGCGAGAAGCGACGGCATCATCAGGTCGTCGAAGATCTTCTGACGCTTCAGCTCAGACAGACGCGCCGCCGAAAGCCGCGTGTCGGCATAGATCTGGACCTGCCCGTTTCCTGATTCGCCGGCAACACACTCCGGGCTGGTCGTGTTCCACATGATCACGACGGCGTTGACGAGCCGCCACTGCAGCTTGAGAGCGACAGCATCCCGTTCGGTCGAGAAATGGGTCGACCCCGGCTTGAACTGCGAGTAGACGACGAGGCTGATGTCGTGGCGCGAGCTGATCTCGCCGATCAGGGCCGCCGCAACCCCCTCCGTCTCGGCCGAGAAGACGTCCGCCTCGTCAACCACCGGGACGCCGGGTTGGGGACCTGCAAATGGCGGACCGGCGATCGTGGCGGGCGTCGCTGAAGCAACCGGGCGCACCGAGGCACCTGGCGGCAGCTGACCGGTCGGCGAAGGCTGAGGCGACGGGCGTACAGCAGGCCGGGCCGGGCGAGTGTTGGGTCGTTCAGTCGCCGGCGCCGACGCGAACGTCGCGCAGCCATTGACCACGACAACCGCCATGACCACCAAAGCGAGGATGCGCCTCGCGGATCCAAACATCGCCACGATCGTGTCGGACGGAGTCCGCGCCGACCATGCGCCGAAGGTACGGCTTCGCCTGCCACGGAAAGTGCGCTCGGCGGGCACTGCCAGCCGTTTTCAGTTTTGGTACCTTCGCGCCGAGCCTGATGGTCAGGCGACGAAGTGAGGGATCGTAGGCTCGATGTATCAGCTGTTTCTGTACATCCACATCATTTGCGCAGTCATCTGGGTAGGCGGCGCTGTCGCGATGCAGGCCCTGGCGATCATGGCCAGCCGATCGAGCGATACGTCCGACCTGCCGCGCGTGGGCCACTACGCCGAGCGAATAGGAACGTTCGTCTTTCTGCCGGCATCGATCCTGCTGTTCATCGCCGGTGCGGTGATGGTCGTCCAGGCGTGGAGTTTCGGACAGGTCTGGGTCGCGGTGTCAGTCGGGCTATGGATCCTGTCGGCCGGTGCGGGTGCGCTGTACCTGGGACCGAATGCCAAGAAGGTGGGCCAGCTGTTCGCGACCGAAGGTTCTGCGTCGACCGCCGGCCGATCGCTTCTGAATCGGCTGTTCCTGGTCTCGCGACTCGAGCTGGTCAGCTTCTTCGTGATCATCGCGCTGATGGTGTTCAAGCCGGGCGCCTGAACCCTCAGTCGTAGTCAGAGATGGTGGTCCAGCTGAAGCTGACAACAACGATCTCGTTGAGCTCGTCCTCGTAAACGGCCTCACCACCCGGCGGAGGCGCGACTTTCATTTCCACGAAACCGCCGTCGGTGATGGCCGAGTCGTGGTACGGCATGAAGTCGAAGCCGTTTGGGTGTTGATTCGGGTGATCGCACTCGGTGTCAGGAGCCGTTGTGTAGTCCGGCGAACTCGTGGGCACGAACAGCACGCCGAAGTTGTTGCCCGCCGCGAACGTGCCGAACTCGCCGGTGAGATCGAACGTCTGCGTGCCGTCCCATGACGTAGTGCATTCCTCGGTAAGGAAGACCACCTTGGAATCGCCGGTCGAGGTCGCATTCGCGGGTCCAGTCCACTTGCCGTCGGCCTGCTGCGTGAGCTCGGCGTCGAACATGTTTGTCACCGTGTGCGCGCCACCGGCAAGGCTGTCGTTGCCGAGGACGGCGCCCGAGTAGTGCTCGATCAGCAGTGTCATGACGCTGCCCGGCCGGCTGAGCGGCGACTCCACGACATCGCTGCCGGTTGGGTTCGGTTCGGGCAAGGCCGTCGGCGAGGATACGTCAGTTGGGTCGGCCGTTGGAGTGGGCAGGCTGGTCGCTGTAGTCGTCGGCGTGCCTGTCACAGCGGGTGTTCCGGTCGCAGTCGGTTGCGCACTCGGCCCATTGGATCCGTCCGGGCCGCCCGGAACGGCACTGCATCCCGCGAGGATCAAACTCGTCGCGATTGCCCCCACTATCCACGGCTTGCTGCTCATGGAGGGATCGTCCGTGTCCGTCACGGCCCCATCAACTGGGGATTTCCCTATGCCTCTACTTGATGACCTCGCAGCTGCTCATCCGTGTCTCGCCACTGGTGCACGTATCGCGACCGTTCTCGCCGCGCAGGCTGTCGTTGTGCAGCCCGCCATCGAGGTTGTCGTCGCCGGCGCCGCCGTAGATGTCGTCCGGGCTGGCGCCGCCGTCGATGATGTCCTTGCCACCATCGCCCTTGATCGTGTCCGGGCCGTCACCGCCGCAGATCACGTCATCGCCGCTGCCGCCGTTGACCTTGTCCGCCCCACCGAGCGCGACGATGATGTCGCGGCCGATCGTGCCGTTGATGGTGTCGTTGAGTGCTGTGCCCACGTGCGTGGCGGCGAGCCCGCGACAGGTCGGGATCACCACCTTGTACGGGCAAGACTTCGTCGTCGTATGGCCGGCGCGGTCGGTGCCGACGACGTTGACGCTGAACGTGCCCGGCGTGCTGGTGCTCGCGAAGCCGTAGGCGCTGGCCGAAACGGGCCCTGACGTCGCATCGGCCACCGTGGCAAAGACTCGGGCGCCCACCTGGTAGATCTCGAACACGGGCGTCGTGCCGCAGGTCACCGTCGGAGCTGTGGTGTCGCGCTTGACGGTCGTCGTCGCGGAGGCGGTGCCGCCGGCGGACGTCGCCTGGCAGGTGAATGACTGCGCGGCCGTGTCCGCGGTCACGCTCGAAGGATCGCAGCCGGTCTTGCTGGTTACAGCCGACTCCGCGTCCTGGACATTCCAGGCGACCGACACGTTGGATGTGTACCAGCCGTTGGTTCCCTGCGTGCCCTCGACAATCGGGCTGATCACCGGGGCGGTGTGGTCGTTGCCGGTCGGGCTCCAAAGCCAGACCCCGCGCCACGTCGTCGAGTCGGTCGCCGCGCCGCTCGGGCCGACGGAGAAGCTGCCACTGAACGGGTACCAGCCGAAGCTGGCCGAGCCCTGGATCGGAGCGCCCTCTTCAGTCGTCGACGCAGTCCAGCCATAGGCGGCTTCGTAGTTTGTGTAGGTCGTGGTCTGGTAGATCGTCCAGCGCATCGAGTTGAGGAAGCCGAGCGCGGTGCCAAAGTACGGCGTTCCGGAGAGGCTGGGCGGCTCGGCCGTCAGCAGAGCGGGCTCGTAGTAGCCGAGGAACTCGACCACCTGGTCGGCGGTCGCCCAGACCCAACCGTTGAAGTTCTTGGTGCCGATCGACCCCTCGCACGGCGTCACGCCGTCCTGTGGGCAGATTGCGGCGACCTGGTTCCAGCTGACGCTGGTCGTCTCGTACAGCTGGCGCCACTCCTTGCCATCCGGGCCGCTGAACGACGCTGCCACGGCCGATTGGCCGCCCGCGAGCACCGCAAGAACGAAAGCCATCGCGATGGCGAGACGGGTCCGCTTGATCACGACCGGCGATCTCCCTCAGTGACGGTGAGTCGGCAGAGTGGCCATTCTGCGCGCCCGCTCACTACGCCGGCTACGGACTTTGGTCTGACGCGTTGCCGGCGCGCGCCATTGGACATTGACCAATCCCCGTCCAGGCAGCACTCATGAAGAAGGCCGGCATCGATCGCCTGGGGCATTGAATGCGGCCATCCAGCCGGAGCATGGATGGCGCGACGCGGGGTTCACCCGCTCCCGCCTAGGACGGCAATCCCGCGCTGCACCCTTTTGCTACGGCGCTGTAAGCGTGAGCGTGGGTATGCCCACCGTCCGGAACGTACGGCCAGTGGTCATCTTGCGCTGGAATTTCCACCGGTCAGGAGCACAGCGCATGAGATTCGAAGGTCCGCGTCGGAGCAGGTTGCCCTGGCTGGCGCTCGTACTCGTAATTGTGGTGGCCATCGCGGTCATCTACTTCCTGTTCTTGGGTCCCCGATAGCGGGACAAGGAGACGTCATGCAAAAGGGAAAGAGTGTCATCGGCAAGGATGTTCTGAGCCTCGCCACCGGGGTCCGCATCCACAGCGTCAAGGACATTCTCATCGGCGCCGACAACGACCAGGTGGTCGCCTTCCTCGTCGATGAGGGAGGTTTGCTGGGGACCTCGACCGTGGTGCCCTTCGAGGCCGTGACCAGCATCGGGCCCGACGCCGTGGTCATCGATCAGGATGAAGCAGTCATCCCCGCCTCGAGTGACCCGGACGTGAAAGCCATCCTCGAGCGAACGGACAAGCTGCTGGGCAAGGCGGTGTACACCGACCAGGGCCAGAAGATGGGCTCACTGGCCGATCTGTACTTCGACGACGCCTCCGGTCGGATCACAGGCTACGAAGTCTCGGGCGGCACCTTGGGCGATCTGGCCCGTGGACCTTCCTACCTCGCGACCGAAGAGCTGCTCATCGCAGGAAACGACGTTGTCTTCATCAGCCGCGCCGCCGGGGAGTCACTGGAGGGTCAGGTCGGCGGGCTCCAGGGCAAGATTGCGGAAGCGAGCGACAACCTAGGTGGAGCGGCCGATACCGCAAAGCAGAAGCTCGCCAGCGCCGAGCCCACACCGGAGGAAAGGCTCATCGGCAAGCGTTCCGGAACTGACGTGACCGATGAGCGAGGCAGCATCGTCGTCGCCTCGGGCCAGCGGATCGCTGCGGATCATGTCGCGCGGGCCAAGGCAACCGGCAACCTTCAGGCGCTTTACGACGCGGCCGACGCCTGGGATGCTCAGCAGCGCGACCAGCAGACGAAAGCGGCTGTCGAGCAAGTCGGCGATACCGCGGGCGATCTGTGGGACAAGTTCACCGCGAAGATCGGCGAGGTGACCGACGCAGCCGGCCAGCGCATGGACGAGCAGCAGACAAAGAATCGGCTCGCCCAGATCAACGACGCGATCGGCCGGCCGGTGACCAAGGTCATCCTCGATCGCGACGACGAAGTGATCCTGGACCTTGGCGACATCATCACCCATCAAGCGGTGCAGCAGGCGAGCGACGCCGGTCTGCTCGATACGCTTCTCGACTCGGTCTACAAGGGCGAAGTTGCCTTCGAGCGCGACGAGATGAAGGTCAAGGTCGCCGCTATGTCCACCGTGGACAAGGCGTCGGGTGGGGCAGCGGTCGTTGATGAGTTGAGCACGAAAGTGGAGACGGCTGAGCAGGAACGTGCCGAGGCCGCTGAGTCTCAGAAGCGGGAAAAGGAAGCCACGCGAGAACGGCGCGCCAAGGAACGTGAGAGCCGGGCGGCGGCTCGCGAAAGCAAAGCTGCAGAAGAGGAATCGTCAGAGGCGACGCCCGTTGCCGTAACCGGACGGGCGGGATAGGGGCTGGGCTCCCCAATAACCACTCGCCGTGCCTTCCCTTGAGGTGTGGGTCGTCGCGCTCGTCGTGGCGGCTCTGATCTTCGTCGCTGTGTTCGTAATTCGGACGCGACGAGCACGCTAGAGCTCGGCAAATGAAACGCGGTGCGTTGCCGCGCCGCGATCAGATTTCGTTGTTGCTGCTGCGGATCTGTATTCAGCAGGCCTCGGTACGGGCAGAGATCCTCGCAATCCGAACGTCGCGGTTCGGTCGGTCATCCCAGAACTCGGCGCGCATCACGATTCGCATCCGCGGATGATCGGCCGAGTCAAAGTGTCCGCCCAGCCCGAGCAGATTTGGGTAGATGAACCCGGTGCCATCGGGGTTGGTCGGCGAGGTGGCTGTTGTCACCGAGCCCTTGACCCACACGCCGTCGATCTTCTGGTCAATCCGGCTTGCGGCTCGACGTCCTCTTCAACGAGTCATCCACCGAGCCGACTAACTATCCAGCGGGGTGACTGGCTGCGGGAACGTCAGATGTGGCGATCCCGATCCGTTTCGGGCGAGGTTTCGAGCGTGTCGTCACCTCGCGGCGGCTGCTGCCAGCCCATGCCCCGCGCCTCGCGGAGGGCAAGATTCAAATGGACGACACCGTCGGCAACATTGGCTATCGCCGAGGCCGGGACGTACATGTCCCCGCCCGACTGCGACGTTCGAACGTAGTTCTGGCCGACTTCCTTGATCGTGCCCAGCCGCTCACCATCGTTGGACATCACAGCCCACCCGGGCATCAAGTCGGTCATGCGCATGTTGTCGCTACCGTAGCCCAGTGAACGTAAGCCATGTGGGGTGAACGCCAACCTCCCGACCCTGTTGGGCCGGGCCAGGAGTCGGTATGGGACTACCCGCGACCACCGCGAGTCGAGCCCACCCAGCGCCTGCTACGGGTGACCTTCGGCGGCGCGGTGGTGGCCGAGACGACTCGCGGGTTGCGAGTCCTCGAGACGGCCAGCCCGCCGACCATCTACTTCCCACCTGACGACGTCCGCACCGATTTGCTGCATCCCTCGGGCCACCAGACGGTGTGTGAGTGGAAGGGGATCGCGGAGCACTTCGACCTGACCGTCAGCGGCCGAACGTCAGAGCGAGCGGCGTGGTCGTACGCGCAACCTCAGGCGGGATACGAGCAGATCGCGGGATACATCGCGTTCTACCCGGCACGCGTCGATGAGGCGACCGTTGATGGCGAGCTCGTCCGAGCCCAGGCCGGCGG
>DASQLS010000303.1:0-7914 GCA_035629915.1 Candidatus Limnocylindrales bacterium
TGCGCGCGCTCCTCGCGGACGCCGAACTGGCCGCCCCGGACAACGTCGCGCACGTGAGCCGGGCGGTCATCTTCATCTGGTACGACACGAAGGCGTTCGTGCTTGTTGACCTCGACGAGCTGCCCGACGACGACGACCCGCTCGACGGGCTGGACGTCGCGCAGCTCGGCGTCGACCTGGAGGTCGTGCCGGGCGGGTTCATCGAGACGGCCTAAGCGGCGTCGAGCAGCGGCGCCTGCCGGCTCGCGCCGGTCAGCTGCACGTAGGGCTTGCCCCGACGCTCGACGAGAAACTCCTCGCCGGCGGCCGCCCGCTCCATGTACCAGCCGAAGCGGTTGCGGAACTCATCAGCGCCGACGATCTGCAGTGCGGAGGTAGTGGAGCTAGCCGGGCTCGAACCGGCGACCTCTTGCGTGCCACGCAAGCGCTCTTCCAGCTGAGCTATAGCCCCGCAGAACTCGAAGTCAGAGGCTAGGTTAATGAACGCGCGCTGTCCATTCCGCGCGGGTGCAAGGCGCAGCTGGATGTGCCGGCGATTCTCGACCCGGTCGATCGGGATCAGGTAGCAGGTGTCGTTGCCGCCGCAATAGACGGCGATGAAATCGACCTCCGCTGCGGAGTACGACGTTCGCACGTATCCGGCCGGCGTGAGACGTGAACCGGACAGGTTCACGATGATCACATCGTTCTCTGGATCCAGGCGGCCCCATTTGCACTGGACGCGATATGGCCGCCCGCCGAATTCGATGACCAGCTCGTACCGACCATGCTCGGTCAGGGGTCCATAGACCGGGAGAGCGAGCTCCGCCGCAGGTTTCGCGATCGCGAGCTCCGCCACGTTTCCCTTGACGTTCGGTGACATCACGAACACATGTTCGCATCGACGTCGGGCAAGTGGGTCATCTCTGTAGAAGTGCGCGACTAGGGGAGGCTTTAGCGAAACTCGCTAAGTGCGGTCGCGCTTGCTGTGATAGCTCTCGACGAGTTCCGCAGCCGATGGCCGCGCAGACTTGGGTCGCGCAGGCGGCATCGGGCGACCATCTACGTCTTCTTCCAGGGCTGCAAGCAGGCGCATTAGGTCAGGCGCGGGCGGCGCCACCTTGAGGGGCATCTTCGGGCGAGTGATCGCCGCTTGAGTCTCAAGTAGCTCTCGCACAGTCACGAGGACAATCGACCAGCCGCGTTCGCGCCGAACACGAGCGGCTTCCTCATACGCGCCGCGCGTGAACCCAAAAGCGACGACGTACCCAGTGTCCTTCTTCGTCCTGTCGATCGCGGCTTGAAACTTGTCGATCTCTGGGCGGTCGACGCGGTCGATCTGCTTGACCTGGATCGGTTCTTGGTACATGAACGAAAACCCGTCGATCCCGTAGTCCGGCAGCCGTGTCGGTGTTCCGTGGACCTGTTGGATGACCCAGTTCTGGAACTCGTAGTGGCCGAGTTCCCTCAGGTCAGCTTCCGTGTAGTCGAGCCCCTCGACCTTGATCGCAGCACCAAGCTTCCCAAGGCGTTCCTTGATAATCCCGATAGCGGTCGGGCTGATGTCGATCCCGATCCATTGCCGTTCGAGCCGCTCGGCCACCGCGACCGTCGTGCCGCAGCCGCAGAACGGGTCGAGCACGACATCGCCCTTCTGGGTGCTCGCTCGGATGATCCGCTCAAGTACCCCCTCCGGCTTTTGTGTGGGATAGCCGACGCGCTCACGGTCCTTGCGGTTGAGCCACATCACGTCTTGGTCGATGCCGAGATCGGACCGGTCGTAGACCATGCCCTCCGTGCCTGGCTGGAACACCCACAAGTCCTGCAACGCCACCCCCGGCGCATCCACGAGGTAGTAGCGGTAGCGGGGCGTGTCGTTCCGCGTCCAGTAGATCAGCCCTACTTCGTCGAGCTTGTCCAGCCGCTCAAGCAACGGGTACTGCCCCAGCTCGTCGCCCGTGATCTGCTCGTACTTTTTGTAGACGTAGCTTGAGGGCTGCCAATGCCGCCCAAGCGCCGTCGGGTCGTGGCCCCGCCACGGCCTACCGCTTTCACCTGTGCGCCTGCCAGCGCCCGTGAGAGCTACATCCTGGAAGACACCGCGCTCATCCCGCTGTCTGAAGTGCTCCGCTACGTAGCCCTTCGTGTAGGGGCCGTAGACCGGATAGAAGGGCGTCTTTGACGATTTCCCGTAGTAGAAGATCGTCTGGTGAATCGGGCCGAATCGCTTTGCGGCGCTGTTCGATCCAGTTCGCCGCCAGATGATCTCGTTGCGGAAGTTCTGCTGCCCAAATATTCGGTCCAGGGCGACCTTGAGGTAGTGCCCCGCCGCTGCGTCGCAATGCAGGTAAAGGGAGCCGGTTGGGCGGAGTACGCGGTGCAACTGGCGGAGCCGATCCTCCATCCACTCGACATAGACGTTCATCCCCCCGGTCCACCGATCCTCGAAGGATGCGATTTCCGCCTCATCGCCCCAGATGACCTCGTAGTTTCGATTCGAGAAGAACGGCGGATCGAGATACACGAGGTCCACGCACTCTGCGGGGAACTCGTGAAGTCGCGCGAGGTTGTCGGCGCGGTATAGGACGCCGGTTTCGAGATAGCGAACTGGCCCCATGAGAAACCCCGCATTGTGCTGGGACCGGCGCTGGCGCGCCAGTGCTGCAAGCTCGCTTGCGTCAAACGAACTTGACAAGCAGACAAATGTCCAGTACTCTTGACACTATGCCTCCGGTTGACAGGAACAACCCCAAGCGAGCGAACTCGTCGGACTCGCAGCTCTCGCTGATGGAGTTCATGCGCGACTTCCCCGACGACGCGGCCTGCCTGGAACACCTGTGGCGCTCGCGCTACTCGCCGGACGGCACCCACGCCGACTGCCCCAAGTGCGAGCGCGAGGGCGTCGTGTTCAAGCGGTACGCGACGAAGCAGGGGCGGCAGTCGTGGACCTGCACAGCGTGCGGGCACCACGTCCACCCGACAGCCGGGACGATCTTCCACAAGTCGTCCACGTCGCTGCACCTCTGGTACTACGCCATGTACCTGATGACCAGCACCCGCTGCGGCATTTCCGCCAAGCAGCTTGAGCGCGAGATAGGCGTGTCGTACAAGACCGCGTGGCGGATGCTGAACCGCATTCGCACCGAGCTAATGAAGCAGGACGACGAGCCTCTTCAAGGCGATGTGGAAGTTGACGAAACGTTCGGCGGCGGAAGGGTTCGAGCCGGCGACTCGCGCCGTGGGCTGACCTGGGTCAAGAAGAGCAGGCGTCCGACGATCTGGGCGGCTGTCGAGCGCGGCGGGCGCGTCAAGGCTCACGTCGTCAAGTCGCGCGGCACGCTCGACGTGGAAGGGCCGATCTTCAAGCACGTCCTGCCTAGCTCAATGATCTTCACCGACGAATGGGGCGGCTACTCGCACCGCGTCGGGAGCAGGTACATCGCCCATCACCGCATCCGCCACGAGGACAGGGTGTACGTGAGCGGGAACGTCCACACGCAGACCGTCGAGGGGTTCTTCGGGAACATGAAGAACGGCATCCGTGGCACCTACCACTCGGTGTCCAGCAAGTGGCTGCCGTCCTACCTCAACGAGTACGCGTTCCGCTACAACGAGCGCAGCAACTCCGAGCGGGCGATGTTCGACACGCTTCTGGCGAAGGCTGCCGAATGACCGAAGGACAGGCAATCCGAGGAATCCAGCAGGCGCTGCGTCAACGGGCGCGCGCCGAGGAAGTGCGTCGGGAGGCCACCGCCAACCTGAGCAAGCGCCTATACGACGCTCAGCAGGCGGGCGTGCCGATTACTCGGATCGCTCAGGAGGCCGGTCTTTCCCGGCAGGGCGTCTACGACCTGATCGCCCAGCGACCTTCCTGACGAACGCGTCGAACTCGCCGCGAGTCGGCACCGGAATCTCGACCGGGTCGCCCTTCTTCGGCTGTGTCCTCTGGGTGTCGCGCTTGGGAGTCATCAGGAGCAGCGGCGCTGAAGGCGTCCGCTAGGGGGCTTATGTTGGCCGCTCAGGCCCAGACGAGCCTAAGGGCAGCCTCTGAAGGCTGCAATACCCGGAAAGCTCGTGTGATGGGGGTCCACCCGGTAGCCACTCACCGGCACGCCATCACGGAACTAGCAACTCCCTGGGCCTGCTTCAACGTCCGGTCCCTCGCTCCTGTACCACCGTACACGGACACTTCGGACGGAACAAATGTCGCTTTCAGTCGCTTGCGGTCCGTTCTGGTCGTTTCCAGTCGCTAAACGACGTCATGGTCACCGCCCCGCCCTATGTCGATTTCGCCCGCTTCTACAGTCATGACCCACTTGCCCGACGTCGGACGGAATTGCGCGCTAGTTCTCGACCCAGCTCGGCGGTTCGAGGTCGGCGAACGGGTTGTCCGGCGGCTCGGCGTTGGGGCGCCGGGGGCGCGCTCGTCCGCGCTCGCGCGCGGGAGCGTCCGGCGCGTCCGGCGCGTCCGCAGCCTCCGCGGCGTCCGCGCGCGCCGCCGGCGGGCGATCCTCGCGCCCGGCCGCGCGCAGGTCCGCCGACATTGCGTTGTAGGAGTTCGTCACGTCCCTCAGGATGCGCTCGGCGTGCACCGTGAGCAGGTTGGCGAGCTGGCGCATCCCGCCCGACACCGCCTTCGCCTCGGCGAGGATCTGGTCGGCGGCGTCCTGGGCCTCGCGGAGGCGCTCGCGCGCCTCCTTGCGCCCGGCCTCCACGTCCGCCTGGGCGGATTCGCGCGCGAGCGCCCTCACCGACTCGGCTTCCTGGCGCGCGGCCTCGAGCTGCTGGCTGGCGTTCGCGGCGAGTTGCTCGGCGCTCGCCTGGGCCGCGGCGACGATCGACTCCACCTGCTGGGCGGCCAGCTCGGCCGCGCGCGAGACCGGCCGAGGCGTCTGATCTTCGCCGGGAGAAGCGCTCATCGCTCCCCCGATGCTGACAGGAGGTCCAGGCAGAAATACCTGACCGCCTGGTTCAGGAGCTCCGCCTGCTCCCATTGGAGGAAGTGCCCGGCGCCCTCCACGACGAACGGGCCGACGCGTTCCGTGCACGCAACCTCCATCCGCCTGGGGTAGTCACGCGGGATCACGTGGTCCTCCGGGCCGTACAGGAGCAGCGTCGGGACGGCCGTCCGCTCGAAGATCCGCGGCGCCTCGCTGACCTCGCGCGGACCGCCGGCGTACTCGTAGTTCGCGATCGACGCGCGGAAGGATTCGGCGTCGCCGAAGGGCTCGGTGTGGAACTCGACGTCGTCCGCCGAAAACCCGCCGGGTGCCGCCCAGAACCGCGGCCCGTACATCTCGGCTACGTAGCGGCGCCGCTTCTCGGGCGTGTCGAGCTCGGCCGCCAGGCCGTCCGCGTCGCGTGACTGCCGCAGGAAGTAATCGGCCGCCTGGCGCACCTCGCGCGGCACTGAGCGCTCGATCCCCGCCGCCTCGTACTCGTCGGGCAGGATCGGCGGAACGGTGTTGAAGAGCACCTGGCGCGCGACAAACCCCTCGAACCGCAGGGACAGGTCGTACAGCACCAGGCCGCCCAGGTCTCCGCCGGCCGTGACGCAGCGCTCGTGCCCGAGGACCTCCGTCACGAGCGCGTGCACGTCACGCGCATGCGCCGCCACGTCGTAGTGGTCGTCATCCGCGAGCGAGGAGTCACCGAACCCAGCCAGGTCGGGCACGATCACCTCGAAGCCCGCGTCGGCGAGTGCTCCGACGTTGCGCCACCAGATCCGCTTTGTCTCCGGCCAGCCGTGCAGGAGCACCACTGGGAACCCCCCGGCGCCCTCGCGCAGGTAGGCCATCTCGACCCGGTCGCGGACGCGTGCGCGGTGAGCCTGGAAGTCCACGAGCCGAATGTAACCTGCGCGCATCGCCTCCTACGACCCGACAGCCATCGAACGGAAGTGGCAGAAAGTCTGGGCCGACGAGCGGACCTGGCACGTCTCGAACGACGCGCTGGCCGAGGACGCACCCACCTCCTACGTGCTCGAGATGCTGCCCTACCCCTCCGGCGAGCCGCACATCGGCCACCTCAAGAACTACTCGATCGGGGACGCGATCGCGCACTTCCACCGCCGCACCGGCCGCCGCGTGCTCCATCCGATGGGCTACGACGCCTTCGGGTTGCCGGCCGAGAACCACGCGATAAAGACCGGCCAGCATCCGCGCGACTCCACCGAGGCGTCGATTGCCGAGTTCCGCAGCCAGTTCAAGCGCTGGGGCATCTCGATCGACTGGGACCGCGAGTTCGGCACCCACGAGCCCCGCTACTACCGCTGGACGCAGTGGATCTTCCTCCGGCTGTTCGAGAAGGGGCTCGCGTACCGCCGCGACGCGGCCGTCAACTGGTGCCCCCAGGACGCCACCGTGCTCGCCAACGAGCAGGTGATCGACGGCCGCTGCGAG
Source organism: Candidatus Limnocylindrales bacterium (assembly GCA_035629915.1). GTDB lineage: Bacteria > Chloroflexota > Limnocylindria > Limnocylindrales > CSP1-4 > JALYGJ01. The sequence goes on from DASQLS010000303.1 coordinate 6,381, forward strand.
CGCTGCGGCAGCGAGGTCGAGGCGAAGCAGCTCGAGCAGTGGTTCTTCAAGATCACCGACTACGCCGACCGGCTGCTCGCGGACATGCAGACGATCGAGTGGCCCCGGCACGTCGTGACGATGCAGGAGAACTGGATCGGCCGCTCGGAGGGCGCCGAGGTCGTCTTCCGCTGCGAGGAGCTCGGGATCGACTACCCGGTCTTCACGACCAGGCCGGACACGCTGTTCGGCGCCACCTTCTTCGTGCTCGCGCCCGAGCACCCGGACGTGCTGCGCCTGAACGACTCGCAGGAGGTGCGCGACTACGTGAACCATGCGCTCACGGAGTCGGCCGAGGAGCGGGGATCCGAGCACAAGCCGAAGACGGGCGTGGCGCTCGGCCAGACGGTCACGAACCCCGCCACCGGCGAGGAGATCCCGATCTACGTGGCCGACTACGTGCTGGTGGAGTACGGCACCGGCGCGGTGATGGGCGTCCCGGCCCACGACGCGCGCGACTTCGAGTTCGCCACCGCCTTCGGCGTCGAGATCCGGCGCGTGATCGACTGCGGCGAGCTGCCCTGCACCGATGACGGGTCGATGGTGAACTCGGGCCGCTTCGACGGGCTTGGGAACCGCGAGGCCTACGACCAGATCGTCGACTGGCTCGGCTCGGAGGGGAAGGGCCGGCGCTCGGTGAGCTACCGCCTGCGCGACTGGCTCCTGTCGCGCCAGCGCTACTGGGGTTGCCCGATCCCGATGATCCACTGCGAGACGGACGGGCTCGTGCCGGTCCCGGACGACCAGCTCCCGGTTGTGCTGCCCGACATCGAGGACTACACGCCGAAGGGCAAACCGCCGCTGGCCAGCGCCGAGGACTGGGTGAACACGACCTGCCCGAAGTGCGGCGGTCCGGCGCGGCGCGACACGGACACGATGGACACGTTCGTCGACTCGTCCTGGTACTTCCTGCGCTACTGCGACCCGCACAACTCGGAGGCGCCCTGGGACCGCGAGGTGCTGAGGAAGTGGATGCCGGTGGACCAGTACATCGGCGGCGTGGAGCACGCGATCCTGCACCTGATGTACGCGCGCTTCTTCGTGAAGGCGCTCGCGGACATGGAGCTGCTCGACGTGCAGGAGCCGTTCGCGCGGCTCTTCACGCAGGGGATGATCACCCGCGACGGGGCGAAGATGTCCAAGTCGAAGGGGAACGTCGTGTCCCCGCGGGAGCTGATCGACCGCTACGGCGCGGACACGGCGCGCTGCTACATCCTCTTCATCGGCCCGCCCTCGATGGACGCCGACTGGCAGGACTCGGGCGTGGGCGGCGTGCATCGCTTCCTGGGCCGGCTCTGGCGGCTGGCGGCCGACGTGGCCGAGCGGACGGGGCAGCGCGTGCCCGATCCCAACGCCGGCACCGGCGAGGGCGACGATCTGGAGCTGCTGCGCAAGGCGCACTGGGCGATCGAGCGCGTGACGGCGGGGCTCGGCGGGCGGTTCGCGTTCAACACCGCGATCGCCGCGGTGATCGAGCTGGTCAACGAGGCGTACC
>DASQLS010000304.1:0-3749 GCA_035629915.1 Candidatus Limnocylindrales bacterium
GAAGCTCGGCTCCTCCACGCAATCCGTGTCGACGTCCTCGTCGCACGGCTCCCACTCGCCCACGCGACCCTCGGTGATGTAGCGCACGAACCAGCCCTTGAAGCAGCTCGTGCCACCGTTGCCGCCGATGTACGGCTGGCCCGGGCCCGAGTTGCACGGACCGCTGTCATTGCCTGAGATGTACGCCTCTTTCAGCAGGAAGTGGGCGAAACGAGGGATGTGGTACCAGATGTTGTTGCCGTTGCCCGCGTCGGTGCAGTCCGCCGGCAGGCCGGTCGAGGGAACCTCGCGACACGTAGCGTCGAACATCGGCACGACGATGACCGTGTCCTGGTAGGTGTTCATCGCGCTCTCGACGTTGTTCGCGTTGCCCGGCTCGGTGTGCAGCCAGGTTGGAATATCGAACGCGCCATGGCACGGGTTGAGGATCACGCTCTCCAGGTTTGAGCCGCAGCCGAAGTCGAGCCATCCAACGCCACCAGGCCCGTTCTTGCAAAGAGGCACGATCGACATCAGGTCGCCGTTGGTGTCGGCGAGGGCCGTGTTGAGTGTCGTGAGCGGCCAGTCAACAGTCAGTCGAAGCGGCCGGCTCGAGCCATCGCAGGTGGTGATCGGGATCGAGAAGGTGACGGGCATCACGCCGCAGCCGTCGTTGGCGGCGCAGCTGCTGCGCAGCCCGCCGGCGATTGCCGTGGCCTCGGCTCCGGCAGTCCACGTCGACTGTCCGGCGATGCCCGCAAGGAAGGTGTCGAAGGTCCGTTGGCCGAGCACCTTCACGCCATCCGCCTCGGCAGGAATACTGCCGCCGCGGCCAACCGTGCCGACGATGGCCTGGGCGAACGAGACGTAGTAGGAGGTGCCCATCGTCGTCGAGCCGTTGTTCGCGAACGAATTCGCTATGGCGGTGACCACGTCCGCGTCGACCCGTGAGTCACCGCTCATCTTCTCGGCAATGACGAGCGCGCCAGCAAGGGCGGCCGCGTCCGAGGCGTTCTGCGTGCCGCGTTGCTGGGCCATTGCATTGCCGCCGTCAATGACCATCGCGGCGCCGGCAAGGACGACGGTCAGGAAGATGGCCATGATGACGAGCGCCTGGCCACGCTCGCCATCGCTCCTGTTCATGGACATGTCGTCTTCGTTCCTTCCGGGCACACGTATTCAATGGGTTCGATGCTGGTCGAGGAGAGCGAGATGGTGCTCATGAAGATGCTCAGGACCGGTGTCATCGGCGCGTACGTCAGGTGGGCGCGGACGATGGCCAGGCAGCCGATGGTGCGCGACGCCTCGGGACAGTCGTCGGTGCTGCTGGCGCAGCTCGTCTGACCCGAATCGGCGCGCTTGAAGCACACGTCGACGTTGCTCGACGTCAGACCAAGGGTCGCGGCGGACGCGATCGCCTTGGTTCTGACTCGCGCCGCGTTCTGGTCGACGATCGCGTGTCGGTTTCCCGAGCGGGCTGCCTGGGACAAAGTGTTGTAGCTGAACACTGCACGGCCCAGGTCGAGCAGGCCGAGGACCACCACGAGGATGATCGGCATGATCATTGCAAACTCGACCAGCGACTGGCCACGGCTTCGCCGCTTCGATGACTGCGAGCGAAGGACTCTCACGGTCCGACCTGGACGGTGGCGTTCGCGCAGCCGCCAGGCGGATTGACGATGCCACCGGCAAGCGACTGATAGCCGATCTTGTAATTGCCGCTGCCGGGCAGGTACGTCATGTTCGTCGTCGTGAACCCGGCGAATGACCAGGCCGAGGCCGCAGAATTCTTCCGGACTCCGGAGAACGCCGGAACCTTGCAGCCGACGAGCACGTAGCTCGACCGGCTGGCCGATACCGAGTCGACTGTCAGCGAGACGGAATACGTGCCGCGCGTCGTGTAGCTGTGGGTCACGGTTCCGGAGCAGGCATTTGCGGTTTCGCCGTCGCCGAAGTCCCACTGGCAGTTGCCCTGGTCGCCCGTGGTCGTGTTGGTGAATACGACGGTGAGCGTCGGGATGCCGACGATCAGGTTCTCGTCGATGGACCCGGGCGGACCGCCGCCCGAGCCATCCTGGCTGGTCGTCGAACCGTAGAAGCTGACGACCGGAGGTTGAGGCGTCGGTGCAGCGGTGGGAGCCACCGGAGTCGGGGTTGCGGCAGGATCGGGCGTTATCGCAGGGTCCTGAGTAGGCGTCGGAGCGGCCGTCGGCGCCGGTGTCGGAGTCGGGGTTGGCGCAGCGGTTGGCATCGGTGTATCCGTCGGGAACGGCGTTGGCACGTTTCCGCCAACGGTCGCGCTGCCGATTGAGCCGGCACGAATGGCGAAGGTTGCGGACGAGGTCACCGACACGTTGCCGGCGCCATCGCCGATCACGTTCGCGATGAGCGGCGTCAGGAGTCGGAAGCTGCACGCGAGGTCGACGCGAACACGCTTGCCGACGCCGTACGAGTCGCCGCTGTCGGGAAAGGTCGGTGCGGGCAGGGTGCTGGGCAAGGTGCAGTTGATGCCACGCGCGTCCTTGGCCATCAATTCCCGATAGCGCGCCTGGAGCGAACTGATGCCGCTTCCCTCCCACGCGTCCGGGTTCTGGGCCGCGAAATTGGCGCCTACGCGGGCGACATTGTTGAGGCTGACCCAGCCCATGTAGACCCGTCCAAGGTCGACGGCCATGACCAGGATCATCAGCAGGATCGGGATGAAAATGGCGAACTCAACAAGGCTCTGGCCTCGCGCTCGACGGACGGCGCGGTCCAAGAGCCCCATGCGTCTGCCCGAGGATCTCCTGTGGGTCAATCCACTTCCTGCGTTAAGGCTGCGCGAATCACCGGTCTGGGCCGGTCTGCTTCGCTCAGTGAAGCGTGACGAGGCGCACCTGACGGTTCATCGAAAGTCGCGGTCCGCGGGCACGAAAGTCCCGCCGCGGTCAGTCGAGATCGAGCAGCAGCGGGGCGAGCGCGTCGGCCAGGGCGTCCTCGACGCGAGATCGCGTCTCGTCGACGGAGCCTTCGGTAGTCAGCCGGCGAAGGGGCGGTCCGTTTGCCAATGCTTCGGCCAGCCGATCGGCCAGGTTGGCTCCCTGCGCGCTAAGCCGGCGTTCGATGTCGGCGTCGGCGGCTCCTCTTCCTGCGAGCCGCTGGCGCTGTGTGGAGGGTTCACATTCGACCAGCCACACCTCGTCACAGCGATCCGCCAGCCCGCCCTCGATGAGCTTGATCGCCTCGACGATCACCAGTGGCGCCTCTGCCGCCTGAGCTGCTGCGAGCTCGGCTTCAACCAGCCGCCGAACCTCGGGGTGGACGATTGCCTCCAGGTCGCGCAAAGCGGGTCCGTCATCGAAAACGACGGCCGCAAGCGCGGATCGAACAAGCGTTCCGTCCGGCGCGAAGACCGCATCGCCGAATCGCTTCCGGATGGCGGGCAGTGCCGTGCGCCCGGGCTCCGTGGCACGACGAGCAAGGACGTCAGCGTCGATGACCGTGCCGCCAAGCTCGCCGAGCATTCGAGCCACGGTGGACTTGCCACAGCCGATCGGCCCGGTCAGGCCGATCATGAACGGCCGCGGGGCGGCGGCAGCCGCGCCCGCAGGCGTGCCGGGGTCCGACCGGGCTGCGTCCATCAGCGCGGGGCCTGCTCGGCCAGGGTCAGCCATGCATCCTCGGCCTGGGCGAGAGCGGCGTCGACGTCGGCCAGCTCACTCGAGACGCGGCGCAGCTCGACGAAGTTGGACTGGATCGTGGGATCGCCGAGCGCCAGCTCGAGCTGAGTC
>DASQLS010000305.1:0-16620 GCA_035629915.1 Candidatus Limnocylindrales bacterium
GACCCACTGGCTCGTCTCTGGATACGAGTAGATCGGCTTGACCGGCACCCAGATCTGGATGCCGCGCTTGCCGGTCACCTTGGGCAGCCCCACGACGCCCAGATGCTCGAGCGCGGTGCGGTAGATGCGCGCCAGGGTCACGACTTCATCGAACGTCGTCTTCGTCCCCGGATCGATGTCGATCAGCGCGTAGGTCGGGTTTCGGTACGCCTCGAACCTCGATGTCCAGGGGTGAAGGTCGATCGTTGCGTGATTGGCCAGCCAGGCCATCGTTGCCACGCGGTCCGCGACTAGATACGTATGCGACTCGCTCGACCCTGCCTCGGGGTAGTCCCAGCGCGCGATCCAGTCGGGCGCCCAATGGGGGATCTGCTTCTGCCAGAAGGTCTTGCCGTTGACCCCGTCGGGCCAGCGCGAGAGGTTGAGGGCACGGTCGCGCAGGTGGGGCAGGATGACCGGCGAGACGGTCACGTAGTAACGGATCAAGTCGCGCTTGGTGAAGCCCGAGTCGGGGAAGAGAACCTTGTCGAGGTTGGTCAGGTTGACGGTGTGGCCGCCGATCTCCCAGTTGCCCTCCTTTGACATCTCTTCGAGGGCAGCCATCTCGTCCTCGGTGGCGGCCTGCGGTGGGTCGGACCGAGGGCCCGGGGCTTCGAAGAACTGGACGACCGATTTCGCACGTGCACCCGACTTCGACTTCTTCGCCGCTGACTTCGCGCGCGTCGCCGTCTTTGCAGCCTTGGGCGCCGTCGTGGCTGCTTCCTTCTCCGCCGCGTCGGCCGCCTTTCGCGCCGAGATCGCTCGTTCGCGAACGACCTTCCGCGGATCCTTGCCGATCTCGAGTCCCTTGTATGCCGCCTGGCGCAAAAGCCCGTCGTCGGTCCATTCGCTGAACTCGACCCTGATGACGAGACGTGGCTCGGACCACACCGCGCCCTTGATGCGCGGCGCGTCGACCACCGGCGGTTCGTCGACCTTGGTTGCGTCCAGCTCTGCCTTCAGCTGGCTGATCGTCCGGTTGCCGAGCCCGCTGCCAACCTCACCGGCGTAGTGCAGGCCGTCCGCTTCATTGACCGCGAGGATGAGTGAGCCGAGTGCCGCGCGAGCGCCCTTGCCGGGCTCGTAGCCCACGACCACGACTTCCTGCTCGCGCCGGATCTTGATCTTGAGCCACGACCGAGCGCGGCGGCCGGGCTCGTAACGGCTGGTGCGCAGCTTGGCGATGAGCCCCTCGAGGCCCTGCTCGGCGACGACCTCGTAGAACTGCTTCCCGTCGTTCTCGATGTGGCTCCCATAGCGCACCTGGGCGTGGTCGCGCAGCACGCTGCGCAGCAGGCGCTTGCGCTGCTCGAGTGGCACGTCAGTCAGCATCCGCCCGTCGAGGTAGATCAGGTCGAAGACGTAATAGACGACCGGCGCAACGAAGTCGTCATGGCGCTTCCGTGACTTGTTCGCGTCCGCCGGGCGAGGTCCGAAGCGGCCCATGCCGGCGCGATCCTGCAGCAGGCTGAATGTCGGCCGTCCCTCCCGATCGAGCGCGACAACCTCGCCGTCGAGGATCGCCGTGTCGGCCTTGATCCACGTCGGTTTGGCTGCCGCGAGGTCGGGGAAGTACCGCGCGGCGTCCTGCTTGTTGCGCGTCCAGAGCCGGACCTTGCCGTTGTCGACGATCGCCTCGACGCGATAGCCGTCGAGCTTCAGCTCGAAAAGCCAATCGGGGTCGTCGAACGGCGCATCGCCCATCGTCGCCTTCATCGGCTCGACGAAGTCGGGCAGGGGAGCCTCTTTCGCGCCGGCCAGGTCGATGCTTGCTTCCTCAGCCGGCGCGGCCGAATCCCACACCGCGTCCTTGCCGGCGAGCACCTCGTCGTTGGTTCGACCGGTCTTCACCGAGCGCGGCAGCTTGTCGACGTCCCATTCGGAGTCGGCTTCGTCGTCACGCTTGTGGATCAGCAGCCAGTCGTCCGGGCCGGACTTTGTGCCACGCGTCTTGACCAGCGTGAAGCGGCCGCGCAGCTTCTGCCCGTCCAGCCGGAACTTGAGCTCGCCCTTGCCGACAGCCTTGCCCGGATCGTCGGTTTCCTCGGGCTCGAACGTGCCCCAGTCCCATACGATCACATCACCGCCTCCGTACTCGCCCTTGGGAATGACGCCCTCGAAGTCGTAGTACGAGATGGGGTGGTCCTCGACGTGGACGGCCATGCGCCTCTCATCGGGGTTGAGCGATGGGCCCCGCGGCACAGCCCAGCTCATCAGAACTCCATCGATCTCGAGGCGGAAGTCGTAGTGCAGCCGACTCGCCCGATGACGCTGGACGACGAATCGTCGGCCCTCGGGCGGCGGCGCGGTCGGACCGACATCACCCGCCGGTTCAGGCGTCTTTTTGAAGTCGCGTTTGCGGCGATAGGTCTCGAGCGACATGCCCGCTCAGGTTAAGCCGAGGCGGCGGCCATCCGTGTGGCCAATCTCAGATATTCCCGAGCGGACTCGTAACTGCATGCTTGGCGCGCATTCCGCCGTTTCCACCCAACAAATTGCTCCCCTCAGTCTCAAGGCGCATAAGTGAGAAGTGGAGTAGTGGCTCGAGTGCACTACCAGTCCCTGAGCGAATATCTGAGTCCAGCTCTCGGCACGCGCGGGGAGTGCCGCTCAAACGCCGGCCTTCTCGCGCGGCCAGGCGAGGGTGAGCAGCACCGCGCTCTCAGTCGCCGCGGTCAGCGTCCACGGCCGGCCGGCGTCGACGACGGCAAGCTGTCCTTCGCCGAGCTCCGCTGTCTCGTCCCCGACGGTGAGCGTGACGCCACCCTCAACGACATGGATGCTCGCTCGGGCGTCGCCGTCCTGTTCATCGAGCGTGGCGCCCGGTCGCAGCACGGACAGCAGCGCGCGGAAGTCGACCTCCTTGGCCAGGGTGAGCGAGCTTCGATCTCCGTTCGCGTACTGGTCTTCGTTGCGAAGCATGTCGATCTCGAGCCGCAACGAGAAGACCATCAGGCCTTCCATCAAGGCGCGCGAATCGCGCTGCTCGGTGCCCGAGGTCGCGCCGTAGGTTCCGTCCGTTGGTAGGTCGTCCATCACATCTGTGGCGTTTCGCCGACCGGGTCGGGGCTGGTCACGTCGCCCGCACTGGGAATCTCGTCGCCCAGGTTGGAGGGATCTCGCCCAACGCGCAGGCCCACCGGCAGGTCCTCGCCCGTCGGCGCACCGGAGTCGGGTTCCGACTCGGTGCCGGGCAAGTTGTCAATGTCGACGTCTGAATCTCGTGGTTCGCTCATGGCGGTAGCATCATTGCCCATCGGTTGCGCATGCTGCGGCGGCGCATCGGCGTGAGTATCAGTCTTGTTTCAGCCCCATTGTGAGAAGCCTGCAAGCGGACGCGCACCACGCGATCTTGTCAGGCCGATCGCCATCAACGACGCTCCGCCCTGTCCCATCAAGGAGGAACCTGCCCTGGCGATCGAGAGCGCCTCGCAACCGTCACCGAACACCACACTGGCTGCGCAACTGCCCACCACAATCTGGCCCGGCCAGCCCTATCCGCTCGGCGCGACATTCGACGGCACCGGCGTCAACTTCGCGCTGTTTTCGGAAGTGGCTCACCGCGTCGAGCTGTGCCTTTTCGATGACGCCGGCACCGAACACCGGATCGACCTGCCCGAGTCGACCGGCTTCGTGTGGCACGGCTACGTCCCCGGGCTCACGGCAGGGCAGCGCTACGGCTTTCGCGTTCATGGCCAGTTCGATCCGAAGACGGGGCAAAGGAATCAGCCGTCCAAGCTCCTGCTCGATCCCTACGCTCGCGCTGTCGAGGGCGACGTCAAGTGGAACGAGGCACTTTTCAGCTACCACTTCGACAATCCGGATGGCAAGGTCAACGACGCCGATAGCGCGCCGTACGCACAGCGCTCGGTGGTTATCAACCCCTTCTTCGACTGGGGCACCGATCGCCTGCTGCGCCGGCCGCTGCACGAGACCGTCATCTACGAGACCCACGTCAAGGGCTTCACGATGCGCCACCCGGACATCCCCGACGAGCTGCGTGGCACGTACGCCGGCCTCGCTCATCCGGCTGCGACGCGCTACCTGACCGGTCTCGGTGTGACCGCCATCGAGCTGCTGCCCGTCCACCAGTTCGTCAATGACTCATCGCTGACCGAGAAGGGCCTGTCCAACTACTGGGGCTACAACTCGATCGGCTTTTTCGCGCCGCACAACGGCTACAGCCGCGGCGATGGGCGCGGCGAGCAGGTGACCGAGTTCAAGCAGATGGTCGCGGCGCTCCACGAGGCCGGGCTCGAGGTGATCCTCGACGTCGTCTACAACCACACCGCGGAAGGCAACCATCTCGGTCCGACGCTGTCGTTCAGGGGCATCGACAACGCTTCCTATTACCGGTTGATGGCCGACGATCCGCGCTACTACATGGACTACACCGGTACGGGCAACACGTTCAACGTCGGCCACTCCTACTCCCTGCAGCTGATCCTCGACAGCCTGCGCTACTGGGTGCAGGAGATGCATGTCGACGGCTTTCGATTCGATCTCGCATCGACGCTCGGTCGTGAGATGCACGACGTTGAGCGAACCGCGACCTTCTTCGACCTGATCCAGCAGGACCCCACCGTCAGCCAGGTCAAGCTGATCGCAGAGCCGTGGGACGCCGGCGAAGGCGGCTACCAGGTCGGCAACTTCCCGCCCCTGTGGTCGGAATGGAATGGCAAGTACCGCGACTCGGTGCGCGACTACTGGCGTGGCGAGCCGGAGAACCTGACCGAGATCGCGTATCGGCTGACCGGCAGCTCGGATCTCTACGAAGGGACGGCTCGGCGGCCGCACGCGAGCATCAACTTTGTCACCGCGCACGACGGGTTCACCCTGTCCGACCTCGTCTCGTACAACGAGAAACACAACGAGGCCAACGGCGAAGGGCCGATTCCCGGCGAGGCACACAACCGGTCGTGGAACCACGGCTTCGAGGGCCCCAGCGACGATCCCGAGATCAACGCCCTCCGCGCTCGCCAGCGCCGCAACTTCATGGCCACGCTGCTGCTCAGCCAGGGAGTGCCGATGCTCCTCGGCGGCGACGAGATCGGCCGAACGCAACGCGGCAACAACAATGCCTACCCCCAGGACAACGAGATCAGCTGGTTCGACTGGGAGCACGCCGACGCAGACATGCTCGCCTTCACCCAGGGTCTCATCGCCCTCCGTCACGCCCACCCGGTGTTCCGACGCCGGCGCTGGTTCCAGGGTCGCCAGATCCGCGGCGAATCGGTCACTGACATTGCCTGGCTGGCGCCGGACGGGTCGCCGATGTCGGACGAGCAATGGACCGAGGGCTGGAGCCAGGCGATCGGCCTGCTGCTGGTCGGCGACGACCTCGGTTCCGACCAGCGCGGCGAGCAGATAACCGACTCGACCTTCTACCTGATGCTCAACGCGTCGGCCGATCCCGTCGCGTTCACCATTCCCGACGGGTTGCACGGCTCCTCCTGGAAGCTCGTACTCGACACGGCCGACGGACTGCCGCCGCGCCAGGACCCGCAGCCGCCGGTGGTCACCGGCTTGCCCGATACGACATCCGTGCCTGACGAGGACAAGCGCCGGCCCGGTTCCCAGGTGGTCCTCGTCGGCCGCTCGCTCGTCTTGATCGAGCGCACCACCTGAGTCGGTCGGTGGTCGAAGCTGCCCGCGGAGCGCCGCGCGTCGTGCCGCGCGCCACGTACCGGCTTCAGCTGCACGCTGGTTTCGACTTCGCCGCCGCCGCTGCGCTGGCCGACTACCTTGCCGCGCTCGGCGTCAGCCACGTCTACTCGTCGCCCTACCTGCAGGCCGCGCCGGGCAGCACTCATGGCTACGACGTGGTCGACCCGCGCCGGGTAAACGCCGAGCTCGGCGGTCCGGTGGCTCATCAGCGCTTCAGCACGACGCTCGGCGAGCACGGGCTGGGCCAGGTGCTCGATGTGGTGCCGAATCACATGGCCATCGGCGGACCCGAGAACCCGTGGTGGTGGGACGTGCTCGAGAACGGGCCGGCCAGCCGCTACGCGCGCTTCTTCGACGTCGAATGGGACTCGCACGACCCACAGTTCCAGTCGACCGTCCTGCTGCCCGTGCTCGGCGATCACTACGGCCGCGTCCTCGAAGCGGGCGATCTCCAACTCGTGCGCGAGCGCGGCTCGTTCGTGATTCGCTACGGGGAGCGCAGCTTCCCGGTCGCGCCGCCGTCGCTCGAGGGCGTGCTGGTCGGCGCCGGGCGACGCACCGGCTCGGATGAGCTGGTGTTCATTGGCGAGGAGTTCGGTCGCCTGCCGGCGTCGACGATGACCGACCGTGAGAGCGTCGCCCGGCGCCACCGTGGCAAGGAGGTGCTCAAGGCGCAGCTCGGCCGGTTGATCGACGATCGCTCCGACCTTGGCCAGGCGGTCGACGACCAGGTGGCGCTGCTCAACGAGGATGTCGATCGCCTCGACGCGTTGATCGAGGGCCAGAACTACAGGCTGGCGTACTGGCGCGCGGCCGGCGAGGACCTCGACTATCGGCGCTTCTTCGACGTCACCGGCCTAGCCGGTCTGCGCATCGAGGACGAGCACGTCTTCAATGAGACGCACGAGCTGATCCTGGGTTGGCTCCGCGAGGGAGTTCTCGACGGCGTGCGCATCGATCACCCCGACGGCCTGCGTGATCCGCGGGCGTACTTCGATCGCCTTCACGCCGCGACCCCGCGAGCCTGGATCGTTGCCGAGAAGATTCTCGAGCCCGGTGAGCAGCTGCGCGGCGACTGGCCGGTCGCCGGCACGACGGGCTACGACTTCCTGAACGAGGTCAACCGCCTCTTCGTCGATCCATCCTCGAAGGCGCAGCTGAGTGCGCTGTACGCCAGTTTCCGTGGCAACGACGACGAGTACGAGGAGATCGTTCGCGCCTCGAAGAAACTCGTCCTGCAGCAGATCCTCGGCGCCGAGCTGAACCGTCTGACCGAGCACCTGCTCTCCGTCGTGCGGGGCCACCGGCGACACCGCGACTACTCGCGCGGCCAGCTGCGATCCGCGCTGCGCGAGCTCATCGGCTGCTTCCCCGTTTATCGCACCTACGTTCGCGCCGAGGCCGGCGAGGTCTCCGACGACGACATTCGCTACGTCATGGAAGCCGTTGCGGCCGCGGCCGAGCAGCAGCCGGATTTGCCGCGCGACCTGTTCGAATTCATCGCCGACGTGCTCCTGCTGCGCATGACGGGCGCGAACGAATCTGAGTTCGCGATGCGGTTCCAGCAGCTGACCGGTCCGGTCATGGCCAAGGGTGTCGAGGACACCACGTTCTATCGTTTCAACCGGCTCGTGGCGCTCAACGAGGTTGGTGGCGATCCGAGCCGATTCGGCCAGTCGCTGGCCGATTTCCATGCCGCCAACCAGGACGCGCAACGGCACTGGCCGACGCGCATGCTCGCCTCATCGACGCACGACACCAAGCGAAGCGAGGACGTACGGATCCGCATCGCCCTGCTGTCGGAGATGCCGGACCGCTGGGCCGACGAGGTCGAGACCTGGCAGCGCCTCAACGCCGCCAAGCGAAGTGGCGATCTGCCCGACGGCAACACCGAGTATCTGCTCTACCAGACGCTGGTCGGCACGTGGCCGATCGACGAGGCGCGGCTGCGCGAATACATGCTCAAGGCGGTGCGCGAGGCGAAGACCCATACCTCGTGGACCGATCCGAACGAGGAATACGAGGCAGCTCTGGCCACTTTCGTAAAGCGATGCCTGACCGATGCGGAGCTGACCACCCGACTCGACGCGCTGATGGCGGAGCTGACGCCGCACTGGCACGCCACGTCCCTGTCACAGACGCTGCTGCGTCTCACGTGTCCCGGTGCACCCGACATCTACCAGGGCACGGAGTTGTGGGACCTCAGCCTGGTCGATCCGGACAACCGCCGCCCGGTCGACTTCGAGCTGCGCCGAAAGCTGCTCGACCGGGCGGCCGTGGCGACGGCCGCGGAAGCATTGTCGGAGCCGGACGAGGGGCTGCCCAAGATCTGGCTCATCCGCCGCGTGCTCGAGGTTCGGCGTCGCTGGCCGGAGCTGTTCGGCGATGCGTCGAGCTACGCGCCAATGTTTGCCGAAGGCGCGCGAGCCGACCACGTGGTGGCTTTCGCACGCGGCGGCGAAGCGGTCGTCGTGGCGCCGCGGCTGGTGGCGCGCGTAGCCGGTGACTGGCAGGACACGTCGCTCACGCTGGGCCCGGGCGCGTGGGAGGACCAGCTGACCGGCACTCGCCACGAAGGCGGCAGTATCCCAGTGGCGGCGCTGTTCGAAACGTTCCCGGTGGCGCTGTTGATGCCGTCCCCGCTGTGATCGCCGGCAAACAGGTTCGCGCCTTCCCGCTGCGCATATGGGCGCCCGATGCCGCCAAGGTGGAGGGTGTTCTGGAGCATCGGCGCGTTCCGCTGGAGCGGCTCGAGGGCGGCTGGTGGCGGTCGGCCGAGCGGTTGCCCGCCGGGACGGACTATCGCTTCAGCGTCGACGGCGGCGAGCCACTGCCCAGCCCGCGCGCACGCTGGCAGCCGCACGGCGTCGACGGGCCGTCGCGGATGCTCGACCCAGGCTCTTTCGAATGGTCCGACGGCGGTTGGAAGCCGCCTCCGCTTGCCGATGGCGTCGTGTACGAGGCGCACATCGGCACGTTCAGCGCGCAGGGCACGTTCGAGGGCGCCATCGGCCACCTCGATTCATTGGTCGAACTCGGCGTCACACACCTCGAGCTGATGCCCGTGGCGGAGTTCTCGGGCGAGCACGGCTGGGGCTATGACGGCGTGGACCTGTACGCGCCGCACGCCGCGTATGGCGGACCGAATGGCCTGTGGCGCCTCGTCGACGCGGCTCACGCGCGCGGGCTGGCCGTACTGCTCGACGTCGTCTACAACCATCTCGGACCGACTGGCAACTACCTCGGCCGGTTCGGGCCGTACTTCACAGACCGCTACAGCACTCCGTGGGGCAGCGCGGTCAACTTCGATGGCCCGGACAGCGACGAGGTGCGCCGCTTCTTCATCGACAACGCGCTGATGTGGCTGCGCGACTACCACCTCGACGGGCTGCGACTAGACGCCGTCCACGCCATCTTCGACATGTCAGCGGTCCACTTCCTCGAGCAGCTGACTGCCGAGGTGCGCCAGCTCGAGGCCGAGCTTGGGAGGTCGCTCGTCGTCATCGCCGAGAGCGACCTGAACGATCCGCGCCTGGTGGCCGACGTCGCGCGCGGCGGATACGGCATGGACGCTCAATGGAGTGACGACTTCCATCACGCCCTGCACTCAGTGCTGACCGGCGAGCGAACCGGCTACTACGAGGATTTTGGCACGCTCGGCGATCTGGCCACGACCCTTGGCCAGGGCTATCGCTACGCCGGTGATTACTCGCCCTTCCGACGTCGCCGGCACGGCCGCCCGAACCCGGGACTCGACGGCAACCGAATGCTGGGCTACCTGCAGAACCACGACCAGGTGGGCAACCGCGCGCTGGGTGAGCGCAGCGCGGAATTGATGAGCGAAGGCCGACTGATGATCGGCGCGGCCGTCGTCCTGACCGCGCCGTTCGTGCCGATGCTCTTCCAGGGCGAGGAGTGGGCCGCGAGCACGCCCTTCCAGTACTTCACCGACCACCACGACCCCGAGCTGGGTCGTGCCGTGAGCGAGGGCCGGCGCACCGAGTTCGCGGCATTCGGCTGGCAGCCGGAGTCCGTGCCCGACCCGCAGGATCGCGCCACGTTCGAGGCGTCGCGCCTGAACTGGTCGGAGCGCGACCGACCTGACCACGCCCGGATGCTCGATTGGCACCGACGGCTGATCAGGCTACGCGCCGAGTACCCGGAGCTGCGCGATGGCCGGTTGGACCGTGACGCGGTCGAGTCCGACGACGAAGGCGGCTGGTTGCGTTACCGCCGTGGGCGGATCGAGGTCGCGTTCAACGTCGGCGCGGAGAGTCGGAGACTGGACGTGGATCCGGCCGCCACGGTTCTGCTCGCGTCCGACGAGCGGATTGGTCTGGACGACGGTTCGCTGGAACTTCCCGCCGACACTGTCGCGGTCCTCGCCACCACCTGAGG
This sequence comes from Candidatus Limnocylindrales bacterium, assembly GCA_035629915.1. Lineage (GTDB taxonomy): Bacteria > Chloroflexota > Limnocylindria > Limnocylindrales > CSP1-4 > JALYGJ01. The sequence goes on from DASQLS010000305.1 coordinate 10,105, forward strand.
CGGAAAGCGTCAGACGCCGTCCTCGGCCAGCTCGACCACTTCTGATTGCGGCTGCGGACTGATCGGCACAGGGGACTCACGTGCCTGGAGGCGTTCGGCGACGACGATGATCGATGCCGCAATGGGTACGGCCAGCAGCGCACCGGGGATGCCCGCGATGGCGGCGCCGGCGAGGATGCTCACGAACACGATGAAGGGCGGGATCCCGATCGTGTTGTGCATCACCAGCGGCACCAGCACGTTGCCCTCGACCAGCTGGATCACGAAGTAGACGACAGCCACGAGGATGACGATCCTGATGTCGCCAGTCGCAGCAGCCACCACGAGCGCCGGCACGGCACCGAGTGCCGGGCCAATGAGGGGGATTGCCTCGAACAGGGCCGCCAACAGGCCGAGCAGGAGTGCGCCCTCGAGGCCGATCACGAAGTAGGCGATCGTCGTCGCCACCCCGACCGAGCCCATCAGGATCAGCTGGCCGCGCACCCAGCCTCCGAGTCGTAGCTCGATCTGGTTCCAGGCCTCTCGGGTGCCGGATCGGCGATCGGCGGGCACCATCGCCAGCGCAAAGCGTTGAAGTCGGGCCCGCTCGGTGAGCCAGAAGTAGATGAGCGCCAGCAGGCTGACCACGCTGATGGCCACCTCGGCGAAGGTCAGTCCGACGGCGATGATCTGGTCCGGCTCTGGCGGCGCAGCCGGGGCGGTCGGCGACAGGGTGCTCTGGGCAGCCTCGATCAGGCCGACCAGCGCCGCCGATAACGCGTCCGGCTCGATTGTCTCGGCCCACGCCTGAGCGTTCTCCAGCAACGGAGTGAGCTTCGTGCCGAGCGTGCTTACCTGGTTGATCGCCGCCGGAACGATCAGCAGCGCCAGCACCGCGATCGCCCCAAAGATGAAGAAGTAGACGAGCAACAGCGTCGCACCCCGGCCGAGCCGGCTGCGCGAACGGACCTGGTCGATGAGCGGCTCTGCTCCAGAGGCCAGGAGCACCGCCAGGAACACGAGGACGAGCACCTCGACCCCCTGGAGCAGGGCGTAGAGGATCGCGACGGTGAGCGCGGCACCGAAGGCCAGGCCGGCGCCACGTACGAACCAGGTGTAGGCCTCAGAGCGCATTGGTCACCACGATCACGTTGTAGCGCCCTTCGCCCGGTCCAGGAATTGCAATATCCATTTCAATTTGCAACGTGTTCGATAGATCAGCGCTGGGCAAGGGCCTAGAACGCTCCCTGTACGGTGGATGGACAACAGGAGGGCTCTTTTGAACAGTCAACCACTGGTTCTCGTCGCCGATGACGAGCCGCGCATCACCAAGCTTGTTGCGCTCACCTTGCACGACGAGGGTTTCCGCGTCGTTACTGCGGGAGGGGGCGAGGAGGCGCTCAAGAAGGCCGAGGAAGTTCGGCCCGACATCGTCCTGCTCGACATCGTCATGCCCGACCTCGACGGCATCGAGGTCATGCGCCAGTTGCGCGAGTGGCGTCCGGTCCCGGTAATCCTGCTCACGGCCAAGGGGTCGACGAGCGACAAGGCCAAGGGCCTCGACCTGGGCGCTGACGATTACATCGCCAAGCCGTTCCATCCCGACGAGCTGGCCGCCCGGGTTCGCGCCGTGCTGCGCCGCGCGAGCGGAGTGTCGCCGGGCGCCGGCATCGTCGCCTTCGGCGACATCGAGATCGATCTCGAGCGGCGTCTGCTGACCAAGGGTGGAGAGCTGGTATCGCTCAGCCGCACCGAGTGGCTGCTGCTCCAGCACCTCGCCGCTCATGCCGGCAAGGTCGTCCTCCACACCGAGCTGCTGACCAAGGTCTGGGGCCCGGAATACCGCGACGACCTGCAGTACCTGCGCGTCTGGATCAGCCGCGTTCGACGCAAGCTCGGCGCAGCGCCGGGTGAGGCGGGTCCGATCAAGACCTTCCAGGGAATTGGCTACGTGCTCGACGTCGAGGGCAACCTTGGCGACTCGAGCACCGGTCACGGCTCGACCACCACGACCTCGGCCAGCGCCGACTCGGCCAAGGATGCCGAGCCCGTTGCGGAGGAGGCCACGGCCTGACCGCTCGGTTCCGCACATAGCGACAGCCGCGCCCATCGAGGGCGCGGCTGTTTCTTTGTCGCTCAGTCGCCCGCGCCTGGCGGGCGACTCTATGGGTGCCGTGTTAGCTGCGGCTGGTGCGTGTCGAGCGTGACTCGGCAGCTTCCGTCTCGCCGCGGTTCATCATCGTCAACGCCATCGCCGCTGCCGGCGCCAGCGCCAGAACGACGAGCAACCGGTTGGAACCGCCGATGAACAGGCCGGCGGCCGCGCCGATCGAGAAGCTGGTCCCGACCAGCAGGGCCTGATTGGGCATTGCGTCGAGCCTGCGCTGCGTGTCGCGCGCGGCGTCCTGCGCCGTCGATGCGACATCGGGCAGCTTCGCCGCCGCCTTCTCGGCCGTGGCGCGGACGAGCTCAGCCGCGTCCTGGGCGCTCTCGGCCACGGTCGATCCGTTGGCCGATTCAGTCGTTCTGCTTGTGGCAGCCATTGTTTCCTCCGTCAATTCCGCGTCTTTTGTTCGTGGGTGACGGAAGCGATCGTGGCGGATCGGGCGACTAGGCCGCTACGTGCAGAACGGTTGCGCTGTATCAGCCTGCTTACAGGCGTCGGCCGCGCATCGCACGCGTCGCACGCGTTGTGCGAGCGGCGGGCACGGTCAACGCCGCGGGCGGAACGGTGGGGCCGGGCGTTGGTTCCGGCAGCGGCGGCGCAGTCGGTCCCGGCGAGGAAGGTGGCAGCGGCGCCGGAGTCGGGGCGAGCGAGCAGTCGATCGGGGCGATGAAGCCACCCCAGTCCTGGCGGCCGAAGAGGCGCGCGGTCGAGCTGTTGTGCTCCCCGCGCCGTCCGGCCCCCCTGCGCGCGCGATCCATCCAATCGAGGTCCGCGAGCACCCAGCGCTCGGGCGCGTCCTGCTCAACCTTGGCCACATCGACGAACCAGCGACCGCACATCTGGCGATAGAGCAGGCCATTTGGATCGACCTGGCGGCTGCCGCCCGGCTGAGTGCCTTCGATGAAGTACTCGACCCGGGTTTCGCGCGTCCATGGGCCCGGCCCGCCACCCGACCACAGGTCGATCGTGGCAGCGGCAATGCCCTGCGGCGGCGACGGGAACGGCGCGTTCGGCCAGTCCTTGCTCAGCTCGCGCAGGTAGGCCGACCAGATCCGACCTGGACCATCGGCGGCGAGGATCGGCACGCGCTCACCGCCTGCGAGCGGCGGGCTGTGGTCGCTGTTACCGATCCAGACCGAGGCGACGACGTGCGGCGCGTTCGGATCGGCCGGCGGCGCGAGATAGCCGTATACAGAGAGGTCGCGCAGGTCGTTGGTAGTGCCCGTCTTGGCCGCGGCGTATCGGCGAACTCCGTCTGGCAGCAGCGGGTCGGTGGACTCGTTCACGACCTGCAGGCGCGGACCGAAGACGGTGTTGACGAGAGGGTCGGTGCTGTCCTTGAGGATGTCAGTGGTCAGCCACGCGGCCTGCTCGCTGACCACCTGTCGCGGCGCAGTGGCCGGCAACGGCACGACGTTCTCGTCGCGGTCGCGGATCTCGAGGATGGCCTGCGGCTCGTACTGCAGCCCTCGGTTGGCCAGCGCGCCGTAAGCCGAGGTCAGCTCGACCATGTTCGTCTCGGCCGTGCCGATCGCTCCCGCCAGCCCGGCCTGGGCCAGGTGACGGTCGCCGCGGGCGAAGGTGAGTCCCATCTGGCTGGCCAGGGCGGCGACCGTGTCGACGCCCACTCGATCGAGCGCGCGGATCACCGGGATGTTGAGTGAGTAGGTCAGCGCATCGCGCACCAGAACCGGCCCACGCTCCTTCAGGTCCGCGTCGCGCGGCACCCAGCCGCGTGAGAACTCGGTCGTGACGTCAAGCAGAAGCGTGCCGGGAGTGATCTCGCCGGTGTCGAAGCCGGCCGCATAGACGAGCGGCTTCCATGCCGAGCCGGGCTGGCGGTAGCCGCGTCCGGCGACGTCGAACTTGGGATCGAGCGTGCCCGAGGCGAGGTCATCTCGGTAATAGCCGGCGCTCCCGACGTGAGCCAGGATCTGTCCGGTTCGGGCATCCATCGCGACCAGGGCGCCGTTGTGGATGTCCATGCCGTGCAGGTTCGATATCCATTCCCGGTCAGCCTGGAGGCCTTCCGCCTCGATTGCCGCGTTCATCTGCCCGGGCGGCATGTTGGTCAGGATCGTGCCCGCGCTGACGTACTTCTCGGCCAACTCCTGGGCGTGCATGTCGATCGACGTGATGACCTTGTATCCGCCGCGCTCGGCCGGCGCCCGGTCGGCCAGGATCTGGTCCAGCTGCGACTTCATGTACCAGACGAAGTGGGGCGCCTTGAACACCACCGGCTCTGGCTCGTTCAGCACGACCGGCTCGCGCAGCGACTGGTCGAGCTGGGCCTTGGTCAGCCGGATGAAGTTGCCATTGCCCTCCTCGAGCGCGCCGAGGATGAAGTTGCGACGCTCGATTGGCGGTGGAAGCTGCTCGCCGGCAAGCGAGATGGTCGGCACGTACAGCCGGCCCAAACTGTCGCGCTTGGCCCACTTGTAGAGGTCGTAGGTGTCGGGCGCCTGGGGCAGGCCGGCGAGGACCGCCGCCTGGGACGGCGTCAAAAGCTTCAGGTCGGTGATGCCGAAGTAGACCTCCGCCGCGGCGGCTACGCCGTACGCCTGGTGGCCGTAATAGATCTGATTGAGGTACGCGGTCAGGATCCGCTGCTTGCCTTCCTCACCCGGATAGGCGCGAGTCAGGTTGCGGGCCTGGAGGATCTCCTTGATCTTGCGCGTCCAGAGATCGCCCTCGAGCACGTCCTGCGGCAGCAACCGCGCCCGCACGAACTGCTGCGTGATGGTCGACGCGCCGCGATCGCGGACGCCGGTAACGCTCTCGACCGCGGCGGCGGCGATGCCGTTCGGGTCGTAGCCCTCGTTGCTCCAGAAGGAACGGTCCTCGACCGCGATCGTCGCGTCGAGCAGCACCTTGGGAATGTCGTCGTACTCGACGACGCGTCGCCTTTCGACCTGGAAGCGGGCGAGCTCGATCGTGCCGGTGCGGTCGTAGATGACCGAAGGCTCGGCGAAGTCGAGCTGCTCGAAGCCGGCCACCGAGGGCAGCTCCGACTCCATCTTCTCGACGAAGGTCAGCCCGGTCGCGACGCCGAGCACGGCGCTCAGTGAGCTGAGGCCGATGAGCCCTACGAACGCTAAAACGAAAGCCACCGGCCAGACATAGCGCGAACCCTTCGGCTTCGGCCGCGCGCGGACGCGCGCCAACGCCACACGTCGGGCCTTTCTGTTGCGATGGCCATTGCGCGGCACGTGGCGCGCGGCCTGTCCTCGGTACACGGGAGTGGCAATTGTCCTTTAGTCGGCCGATTGGCGCTTGACGGACTCGGTCACCCGCCGGCCCGTCGCCACCATTCAGACGTACGAGCCACGCATTTGGTCACGCAACGTGGTCACGCAGCGGGCTCGGAGGCTGCCCGGCGCCTCGATCGCGACCGGTTTTCGCGTGCCAGTCGCCGCTCGAGCAGCTGGAGCACCCGACGCTCCTCCGGCCGAAGCGAAGTACTGCGCGGCCGCAGCGGCACGAGCCGCGTCTTTGGCTCGCCGGCCAGGCTCCCGTCGAGGTACGCATCGACGATCTGCGGATGGATGTAGCAGCGGCGGCAGACCGTCGGGGTGTTTCCCAGCTGCGCGGCGACCTTCGCCACCGCCCGACCAAGGGCCGCGTTCGTCGGCTTGGCGGGATCGCCGATGTCGAGCTCCTGCAGCGCACTTGCGGCGAGCACGGTGCCAGCCCAGGTCCGGAAATCCTTGGCCGAGAAGTCGTCGCCCATCGCCGAGCGGAGGTACTCGTTGACATCGTCCGAATCGACCGCCTGCGGCTTGCCCTCGTCGTCCTCGTACTGGAACAGCAGCTGGCCGGGCAGCTCCTGGATCGACTTCATCACTCGGGCAAGACGCCTGTCCTGGAGGCCGACGACATGCTCCTTGCCGCCCTTGCCGCGAAAGCTGAGCTTCAGCCCGCTGCTGGTGACTCGCGCGTGGCGGTTGCGCAGGGTTGTCAGGCCGAACGACCGGTTGTCGCGCGCGTACTCCTCGTTGCCCACCCGGATGAGCGTCATCTCGAGCAGCCGGACGATGGCGGCAAGCACCTTCTCGCGCGGCAATCCCCGACGTCTCAGGTCGCGTTCAACTTGGCGGCGCAGGCGGGGAAGCGCCTTGGCGAACGCGATCGTGCGCTCGTACTTCGTGGCGTCACGCGTCTGCTGCCACAGCGCGTGGTACCGATACTGCCGACGGCCGCGCGCGTCGCGTCCCGTCGCCTGGATGTGGCCGCGCGCTGAGCGGCAGATCCAGACATCGGTCCATGCCGGCGGGATCGCCACTGCCCGGATGCGCGCCAGCACCTCCCCGTCGGTGACGCGCTTGCCGCTTTCGTCGACATAGGTGAACCCCGATCCCGCGCGACGACGA
>DASQLS010000306.1:0-4965 GCA_035629915.1 Candidatus Limnocylindrales bacterium
CTGCCTCGCGCCCTGGATTACCAGGCCGAGCTGGGCAACATCCAGATCGGCTGCGACATCGAGTTCTACCCCTACCAGGACCGGGACTTCGTGCTGCGTCGTTGCGAGATCTTCAACAAGATCGGGGAGCTCGCCCGGCAACGGGGGATGCGGTTCTACTACCACAATCACTTCCAGGAGTTCCAGCGCCTCGGTGACGACTACGTCTACGACTTGATCTTGGCCAACACCGACCCCGACCTGGTGTTCCTGCAGTTCGACACCTACTGGATGTATCGGGGCGGGCAGGACCCGATCGAGTGGATGCGCAGATTCGCTCAGCGGGTCATCTTGCTGCATCAGAAGGACTTTCCGCGCGATGCCCCGCAACCCCTCGACCTCTACGACGGTGTGATCTCCCAGTCGGAGCCGATCGACGAGGCGCTGTTCATCCGGCGCAAGGATCCTGGCTGTTTCACTGAGATCGGCACTGGAGTGTTGCCGATCCAGGACATCATCGACATGGCCGCGTCGCTGCCGAATCTGGACTACATGTTCCTCGAGCAGGACCACACGGCGTTGCCGGAGATCGAGTCGATCCGCCGAAGCCATGACGCGTTCGCCACGAGGTTCACCGGCATCACCTGGCCCTGAGTGCCACCACGTCGAGCCCGGGCTCCAGCCGTGGTCGACTTTGCCGAATCGTCGTTAGGGACCGGCTTGCGGGCTCCCTGCGCTGGGCGGTCGCTGTCTCACACGCTGCGCTCAACCATCCTTGACCGGGCAGGTCCACAGCAGAACCCGAGTCCGGTCATGCAGCGGCAACGCCCTGATCTGTGTTGGGACCACGGTTGCCGCTGCCATCGCTTCCGCTGCCGTGATATTCCGGGCGTGTGCACACCTCGCCACCCGAAGTCGGGTCGAGCCCGGATCAATCGGAGGGCTCGATCCAGGGGAACCCGGCCGGGTCAGCGGCTGCCCGAGCGAGAAGCACCTGGTTGTCGTGACCGCGGATCGCCTGAAGGAAAGGAAAATCCCCCGGTGCTACGCGCAGTTTCGCCGCCGGCCGCACGGGAGTCAGACTGGCGACTTGGGCGATCCGGATCTCTTGATGACCGTCCATGATCGACTTCTGGGTCTCGAAGCTGTCGGCAGGCAGCAGATAGACGATTCCGTCCCGCCACGGCTGCCGGTCGAGCGCAGACCTGGAGATCGAGAAGAAGTAGTACGACCCTTCTACGCCGACCAGCTGGATACAGGCGTTGGTCAGACCCATGTCGTACCTATCGCGATCCAAGATCGCGAAGTACATCGGCCAGAGCCCGTCGCTCGCCGCGTAAACGGCACAACGATTGCCGAAGTCGTCGACATCGTTGGACTGCCGCGGCTCGAACATCGCGATGTCTGGATTGCCGGTGCCGTGTAACACGAAGCCTCCACGATCCGCGGCATAGCAGAGGAACTGCCACTTCGGCGCAGCCATTCGATAGTCGATGAACTCGGCGGGTCCGGCCAGCACGGCCTCGTCGAGCAGTCGATCGAACTCCGCGCGGGTCGCGGCGTCGGGCGCCGGACCCGGCCTCGGCATCCAATAGTCCGGGAGGTCCACACCGAAAATCGTATCCGCGCGAGTGTGCCCGGAAGCATCGTCCGTCCTCCGAGGCAGAATGCGAGCGAGTCGTCGTAGACGACGAGCGGTTGCCCCATCGTCACTAGCCGACCGTCGAGCGGCAATGCAAATCCAAGACTGGCCGTCAGCGTCCGGCCAGGAGCCGGTCCAGGGTTCTCTGCATCACTGAACCGAGTGGGTGGCGACGCGGGGCGTAGTAGACGACGCCCCCGATCGCCTGCTCGAGGGCGAAGCCACAGGCCCGTAGCCAGCTCGCTTCGTCGACGTCGAGAGCATCGCGGAAGGTGGCTGCCCCGGCTTCGTCGAGTACTGACCATGCCGGGTCGAGGTCTTGTGCTGGGTCTCCGGCTCCGAGGCCGCCCCAGTCCAAGACTGACGTCAGCCGGCCGCCCGATACGAGCAGGTTGCCAGGAATCAGGTCACCGTGCAGCAGGACGTGGGCCACGTTGTCGTCGGCGCCTTCCAAGCACTTCTGCCACAGCCGAAGTACGTCCCGTGCGTTGACCAGCCCGTTGGCTTGGTCGAGCCACCGGTGCACGCGGTCGTTGAGCGCTCGGAGGGGCCCGCCCCGCTCACCCGGTCCACGGACGGGCGCGCGGTCAGCAGATGTGCCGCGCAGCTGCTGGACGAAGGCGGCAAGATCAGCGCCGAGCGCTGAGCCGAACCAACCGTCGAGATCGCGAGCCTCCCAGGCGTCGATGCCATCGAGCCACCGCAGGACCGCCCACCTGAAGGGGTACACCTCGCTGGGGCTGCCGGCGAAGGCGACCGTCGGCACCGCGACTGCGAGATCGACGAGGCGAGGTAGCCAGTCGAGTTCGATGCCGAGCCTCTCGGCGGCATCGTGGAAGCGCGGCAGTCTGACGACGAACTCAGTGCCGATCCGGTACAACGAGTTGTCGGAGCCAGTGTTGCTCAATGGCTTGAGCGCCAACGCGGCCAGCTCGGGTGCCTGTTCTTGGAGCAGGGTCTGGACGACGTCAGCGCCGGTGTCGGGCTCATCGTCGTGCAGGGGCGTCGTCATCGCCGAAGGGTATCGACGACGGCAGAACCATGCAGGACAACGAGGTGCCTCCGCCGTCTCACAAGCCGTCCGTCCTACGACGCGGTTGGGCGAATGGTTGCAGCCGGAGAGCAGCTGCTTGGTCGTCAGTAGGGGACCCTCTACCGAGTGCCCGCATCGCACTACTACACAGCTCTGTTCGGCGGCGGAGTCCGGGTCGCCCCTACGCAACCTTCGGATCTGAAACCCTCGCCCGCAACGTCACAGATGCCCTCCAGGACCGATCAGCAGCCCTGATGGGCAACCACGGAGCCGCCCTCGTAGGCGACGACCTGGCCAAGGTGCTCAGCCAGGTCGCCTACCTCGAGTACATCTGCGACCTGCAACTACGAGTGCTCGTGACCGGGCAGCCGGCTCAGTTACTCGACGCGGAAGAGATCGAACGCGTCCGGGTCGGCCTGTCCAGCTATGGACAGAAACCAACCACCTAGCCGCCACGATCGGTGGAGAGCGTGGCCGACGGAATGAACCCGATGACGACAGCCAAGTCAACATCGGCGACGAACCGCTGTCGTAGACGCCTGGCAGAGCGTGGAGAGTCGCGGTCGTGGCTGGGTTGCGCAGTGACGCCGTCTCCATGCCGGGGAAGGTGTCGATGTACGGAGTCTGGTGCTACGTGCTGGCGCAGGCTTGACCCGACAGGCGTTCACATCCGCGGCATAGAGCGGACCCGATCTCCACCTCGATCGGTCCTGGTTCGGAGGCCACGACCGGTCGATAGGGGTGGCCAGACTGCCGAGTCGATAGGGGTGGTCAGACTGCCAACGCGGGCCCAATTGTCGACAGCGGCAGATGAAGTCGCCCTGCTGCTTGAGAGCTACGGCCGCCGCCGTGGCGCCCGAACGGGGTTCCGCTGCCTCCTGACGCCTCCGTCGAACGACGGCGATAGTTGGCCGACCGACCCACGCGTGGCATCGCAGGGTTCGACTTGGTCCGCGCGACAGCCACCACCGGGGGCGTGAACAAGCACGGCCATTGTGTCCAGTGACCGCTGTGTCGTCGCGGCCACAGCGAGTAGCCACGCATGACGCCGCCGGCACTTTGACCGCTCCCAGCCTCCCGGCCGCCGGTCGCGCCGCCGCGGCAGCGTGATGCGATGAGTTTGGCGGCCCGCCATCGTCCAAGTGTTCGGAGTGCCGGCAAGGGGCCGCCCGGCAGCAGGAGGAGTAGAACGTGAACTCGATGGCACGCCGGATGTTCGAGTTGGTCGAGCCGATTGGCGTCATCCCCTACTCAGCCGACGAACCTAACGAGGCGATGTTCTCCCTCGGATTCACCAACTATTGGGACATCTACTTCGCCGGACGGGCGGCGCCTTTGGGCATGCCCACGGCGGAGGTGGTGGATGCGCTCTTCTACAACTTCGCGCCCGGCGAGGTGGCCCGCCACATTCCGAAGGTGTGGCGTACCACCACGCCCGAAGCGGCGATCGCCGCGCGTCAGGCGGGCTGCGTCAAGGCGCTGCGGCGGATCCTCGGCGAACACGTCGAGACTCCCGCCTTCGCCCGCGCCGCTGAACTGTTGATCAGGGCGGCGACGAGCGCACCGCGCGAGGGCCGACCGATGTACGCCGCACTGCGCGCGATCGCGATTCCCGACGACGTAGTGGCCCGACTCTTTCATGCAGCTTCCCTACTCCGCGAGCATCGTGGCGACGGGCACATCGCGGCCTTGATGGTCGAGGGTGTAGGCGGCCTCGAGGCTCACGTCCTGCTCGCCCTCGACATGAACATGCCGGCAGCGAGGTTTGGGCGCATCCACCACCTGCCAGCAGCGCAGCTCGACGCCGTGATCGACGGGATGCGCGAACGCGGACTGATCGGGGATGGCGGTTGGCTCAGCGAGTTGGGTCGCGCCGTCAAACAGCGGATCGAGGCGCTCACTGACGACCTCGCTGCAAAGCCCTACGAGTCCCTCCAGGCGTACGAACTCGATGAGCTCGTGGCCACTCTCGAGCCCCTCGCCACGCTGCTACTCGCCGCCCAGGACTGACTCGACCCTGAGAACAGGACAGTATGCGGCCGTCGTGCGGGACGCACCGCTAGCCGACCGGCTTACGGAGGTCAGTCCTCCTCGCGAACGTCCTCGCCGGTGGCGACGTCGATGACGGTGGCGCCGGCGCCGAGCACCCCTCGTCCCAAGCGCGGCGGCACGGTGGTGTCGATGCGTGTCACGACGCCGGGGGGTGACCCAGGTCGGGATGCCGGCCAAGAATCCGCTGAGTTGAAAATGGAGATGTCCGGTGAGGATCGCCCGGACGTCGGTCCCGCGCACCACGGCGCCGAGGACCTCG